>JANWIZ010000014.1 GCA_025449635.1 Patescibacteria group bacterium | reverse complement strand
AAGGGAATCAAAATCTTGCTGACAATTCCTGCTAGGTTGAGCAAAAAATACATGATATCCAATCAGCCTGAAAAATTCGATATCTTTGCTGTTAGAAACAATGATTTTAGTAGCAAGACATCAGAACAACTACAATGCTATTTGAAAGGATCTACGGCATCTAAGGAATCACAAAAGTTTTCTAATACTTTTCTAATGTCAAAATCGAAATTGATAAAAGCGGCTTTACAGTTTCTTTTCTTCTCAAAAAATACCAACATAAAAACTCATTATTCGTATTATGGAAGAACTAAACTGCGAGTATTATTTTACTCTGTTTTGTTTCTGCTGAAAAAGAAATATCGCACACGTTTTGTAAACAAGTATCTAAATCGTAATGTGGATGATGAACCTTTTGCTTATTATTCATTACAAACCGAGCCCGAAAGATCGTTGCTTATTGCTGCACCGTTTTATACCGATCAGTTAAGAACGATCAAAGATGTTGCCAAGTCATTACCTGTTGATTACAAATTATGCATAAAAGAACATCCGACGCAGATTGTACGTGAGTGGAGAAGCACAGCGTTTTACAAAGAAATTATGAACTTGCCTAATGTGAGGCTTCTTCACCCGTCTGTATCAAGTGAAGATATTATAAAAAAATCCTCTTTGGTCATTACTGTGGGAGGAACAACGGGTTTCGAGGCAGCATTTTACGGTAAACCGACAGTTACTTTTGTTGAAACATTATATTCTGAACTAAAATCTGTTCATACTTTGCAAAAAACTGATGAATTACCGACAGTCATACGATCAGCATTACAAAAAAAAATTGACACTGATGAACTTAGCCAATTTATAGCTGATCTTGAAAAAAATTCCTTTGAAATTAACATGATGGAATTGGAAGTTGACATAAATAATCAGTTTTTCTACGGTGGATTTCTGGTAGACGTTGACATAGATATGGAAAAAATAAAATCATTTTATGAGAAATTCCAATCTGTTTTTGAGCAATTGGCAACGGAACACATTAAAAAAATCAAACAATACCGAGAGCACTTACCTATTGATGTCTCAAATCCAAAATAGACTGTGAAAAAATTATCCATGTTGCAGATTAGGTAGATCCATTTTATTTGCGATCTTTACAAAGTTCATAATCATGTCAAAGTCTATCGTCCAAGCATCTGATTTAGTGAAATATCTCTTTCTCAAAATTAAGCACAGTTTTAGTAGCATTTCATGCGTAAAAAAATATCTAAGATAAACAAGTTCATTGCCGTTAATGTGATTGTGGTGCAAATAGGTGCTCAGAAATAATTGCAGCCTTTTTTTTATTTCAGTAGGATTCATTGTTTGGAACAAAGCAAATCTGAAGCTGGTGAATGCAATATCTTCTATTATTCTACCTTTGCGCATTCCGTTGAAATCGATTATGGCGCTTACCTTGTTTTTGCTGAAGATCACGTTGTTTGGGTGAATGTCTCTGTGAATTAGCCCTCTTTTGAATTCCAGTTTCTTGACAATGGATGACGTTTTTTTGTCTAATTCTATGCACTCTGTCAAATAATCTAGGTTTTGATAGACTTTACGATCAAAACTGTCTTTTGTATGCTTTCTTTCTATTCTTCTTTTTATGTTTTGTATTTCGCTTGCAGTTAAGAGCCTGTAGTAAATGTTGACGTCAGTTCGGTAGTTGTACGGAATTTTATTTTTTGACATCGTTCTGTGTAATCTGGCCAGATTTTTTGCCAAGTCAATAATTTCAACAAGCTTACCTGTGTGTGTACTGCCTTTGTAATATTTTGTCAGATAAATCATATTTTTTTTATCTACATACTCGTTATTCTTGTTCTTAATTGGTTCAAACACATTCATTTTATTTTTTATACAAAAGTTGAGAATTTTGCAGATGGTTTCAATTTTTCCAGATTTAGAACCGTCTGTAACACACCGTAATGTGTACTGTCTTTTCTTTGTATGGATGAGATAGTTGAGACTGTTTATGTCATTGTGTTTTAATTTCTCAATTTTTTTTACTTCTCCAATAAACGGATAGTTTTTCTTCAAATAATCCTGCATATTCATGAGCGTTTTCATAATCATAGGATGTCGTGAAATTGAAATCTGGTATTATGAGTCAATAATCTGTAAACTAGTTTAGCATATTCCACTGCAAAAAGGTTCCTTTTGGTATGTCCATGGTTGCTGTTTTGTTTAATATTGTAAAACCGTCGGCTACGGATATACCTGCATCTCCAGGTCGTCTGAAATCCAAGGCGTCCACAGTTATCTTTTCGCCCTTCTTGACATCTTTTTTTGCTACCAGGCTTCTTTTTGCACTTTCTTCAACTCTGGATTTCAAGAGGATGTTTGGGTCTCCCATGGCTGCTTCTATGGTTCTTACATTTTTGACAAAATCTTTTATTTCATCAAGCTCAAGTGACATAAAATGCTCTACATGTTCGGCTGTCTTGTCTATGGCTATTGTTTTTTCTAGCATAGACGCTCCTAGGCCTATTGCGGCATAATTCATTATGTCACCAGGAGAATGATCTGCAAAACCTACTGGATATTCATATTTTTCTTGTATTGCGGAAATTGCCTTCAGATGAACTCCTGAATTCTCTACTGGATATCCAGAAGGGCAATGCATTATGATGATCTGTCTGTTTCCATTTTTTTCGCAGATCTTTACCGCTCTGTCAATATCATCAAATTTTTCCCTACCATCCAATATTACTGGTAATTTAGTTTGTGCAATCTGTTCTATGAACAAAACATTATTGATATCTCCCTTACTGACTTTGATGGCATCAACTTTAATGTCAACAATAAAATCGATAGTCTCAGAGAAAACTGGTGCTGTGATGAAGGCCAGATTCAACTCCTTTGCATATCTGACTAATTCTCTCCAAGCATCTTTTGTTAATTCTCTACGCTTTAGCGCATCGTAAACTAACTCTTGTTTCTTGCCCGTAGCGGTGGTGAAGTCTACCATGATGTCCTTTTTCCCCATTATTCTGTCTGCATCGCCTGGGGTGTATGTTTGAAATTTTATGGCGTCAGCTCCTGCCAACGCTACTGCCTTCACCATCTCTTTTGCCTCATCAAGATTAGAGTAAGTGGCGCTTGGTTCCAATGATATCAAGCACGGCTCGTTATTTCCAACTAGCTTATTTCCAATCTTTATTTTCATGAATGTCCTTCAACCGTTTTACCAATTTTAGTACGTTTATTGCTTTCTATTTAATTCTCGTCAGTTCGGTTATTTTTCAATTTCAAGACTTGATTCATGTTTGTTGTATTTCTGATTTATCGTTTGTAACAAAGGATTCTTTTGTAATAATAGGAGTATTTCGTCTAGTGCAAAAGATGGGTTTTTGTCATATAGTGTTTCATAGATTCTTGTTACCAGTTCTAAATCTTCAGGATAATCCAAAGTTATGCGTATGTTTGATAGATTGGTATTGTTTAACAAATCAAAGTTTCTAAATTTCTTTTTTTCCAACATATATTTGGTCGGGGGTATAAAGACATCATGAAACTCGTCGTAGCTTTTGTACAAAGAGAGATTATCGGTCCATGAATCTTTCAAAACACCACTTCGAAAAATTTCAAACTCTAACCCGTGCGGATATGTTCGAATCCTGTTATTGCTTAGTATATCGTACTCATTTAGGCCAAATATGCGCAATCCTTTATTTACTACATTGAAATCTATGAGCGGACAGTCGGCTGTAATTCTAATGATGTTGTCTGATTTGAATTCTACACTAGCTTTGTAAAACCTATCCAGAACATTTTCCTCACTACCACAGAAATAATCCGCCTCCAGTTTTTTTATTTCATCTATGAGTAGTTGGTTTTTTTCTTGGGGGCCAGTTACTATTATTATGTTATCTATGTCACTCACTTTACGAGCTCGTTCGACTACCAGCTCTATTACCGATTTACCGCATATTTTTTTGAGCACTTTACCTGGTAATCGTTTTGAACCAATTCGTGCCTGAATGAAAATATGATTCATAGTTTGCCTAGTGTTTATTTTGGCGTTTATATCTTGTTATCACATTTGCGTCATCAATTACTGGTTTAGTGTTCTATTTGCTGGCGCAATTTGTCTATGATTTTGTTTATTGTAAATTCATGTATTGTTCTTGGCCATGTTTTCAATTATTTCGCCTTTAGAAATATTGTTTGACATTATGATGTCGCGGCTTTTTGGTCCGCAGTTAAAGAGTAAATCTATGACAGAAATATGAGATATGAAATCACCGTGCATTTGTTGGTATGTGGGATGCTTGTAATCTTGGAAGATAACTGAGATGCCTGCTTTTGTAAAGTCATCTATCTTGGCATAATCTTTTCCAAGTGAACCAAATATGTATGCCTTAGCTCCAAGCTGCATACACATATCTAAAACAAGATCTGATTTGGTGCCCTGAAAGTCAAAATCTGATGCTTTAAGAAACTCCACTTTGATGTTTAGATGTTCAAGAAACCATTTCAGCATGTGTTCGTTCAGATCTGCTAAATATTGCCATTCTTTATTGTAAACGTCTTCAAAAAAAGGTGCATAATCTTCAAAAAAAGGTGCCTTTCTATAATTCATCAAAATTGATTGCAGGTGTTTTTTTTTCCAGTTGGTACTGTTGTTTATCTCAATTTCACTGGTCTTGTGTTCTCGATAACCCTTTCGTAAGACTGGAACCGTTAACCATATTTCACCAGTCGCAGTTTTAATTTTGTTCCTATTCATCCAATCTTTGGGCAGATACTGAACCTCATTAAAAAAAACGAATTTGTCTGCTAGAGCAATTTTATGAAACAGTCCAATCCAAGGTAAATACACGGGTTGATGTGCTGTTAGTATCATATGGCAAATTTCAGTAATTGTGATGATTATAGTATTGTTTCATACTAACCACATGGTTGTCAAAACAGAAGAACGGGTTTAGCAAGTTACTTCCTTTCAATTTTTCTAATTATTTGGAATGCTTCTGCAGCCCTGTTGCCAGATACGCTGCCCCATCTTCCGGCAATCATTCTCAGATTTTCCAATGATCTTGGATGTGGAAAAGAGCGTAATTCGTTCTCAAACATTGACATGGCCTTGAGTTTTCTTTCAAGCTGCTTGCTGATGTCGATAAAGTAGTTTGGATCAAAGCTTGCCGGATAATTCCATTCAGTTGAAGAAGCAACTTCAAAACTAATCAGTTCCTTTACATCATGTGCAATGGGTCGGCATGCAGTAAGGCATGCCTCATACACAATTCTATGATCCACGTTTAGATCACCAAAGTGTGTGGTGTAGACTATGTCTGGCTTAAATGAATAAATTTCACCCTCAATAGTTTTGATTACTTTCAGAAGAGGTATGGAGTCCATTTCATTATCTGGAAAGTCATAAAACGAGATGTCTTTTACCTTTAGGATTTTACACGCTTTTCTTGTATTCTCTCTGAGAGTTTCAATCTCCTTTTTCATTTTTTCTAGCTCTTTTTTATCGTAATCGTACTTGGGCGCATTTTGATAATTTGAGCTCCTTCGAGATGTGATCCCCGTAGCCAAGTATAAGACCTTGACAACATCTCCTTTCTCGGCATGTCTTAACATGGTTCCACCCATTCCCAACACATCATCGTCAGGGTGAGCCACTACGACTAATACTCTCATTAGATTAGAAATCTAATTTTGATATATTATAACTTTTATTACTTTATGTTCTGCAACTCACTGCAACATTTTACTCATGTAAGATAAAGTGCGCCTAAATTCGAATATTTGCTCATTTGTTATGATCAATTATCATAATGCAAGTCAAAAATCAACGGCGTGAGGATTCTATGCTGTAAGGCACATTTGGCATTCCATAAACACCACTTTGAGATTTAACAATTCCATCGTCTCATTTTTTTGTAACAAAATTCCAAGCTGCAAAAATGCCGTTATCAGGAATCTCTCTTTTAACAGTCTTGTGTTCGAGAATTAAAATGGAGAATTTCTCTAATAGCTCCTCTAAGTGGGACCTGTCAGAGAAATGAACACGACCAACATTGGCAAACTGTCCTGCTTGATAACTAGTTCGGGTGAAACCGTCTTCAGCTTCCTTACCCTCCTTGTAGTCACTGTGCAGTGTAGAAAACCAATCGATTCCAATGTACTTGCCGTCATCCTTCAAGATTTTGTGAACCACCTCTAAGCATTTTTTGATACCAGCTGTTGGATTGTGTGTCACCGCTGATCTATCTACAACCAAATCGAAATCTCCTTGGAAAGGAATTGAAGATGTAAAGTCGCCAGCAATCAATCTATCTTGTATGCTAGGAAATTTTTCCCTCAATCTCTTAATTATTGTGGGGCTTCCCTCTATTCCATAATATTGAGCACCCATTGATAAGAAAAAGGGAATGTTAGCCCCCGCTCCACAGCCCAACTCTAAAACCCGAAATTGCGGACCAGACGGTCTGGCATAACGCATTACAAAGCTTACCAGATCGGACCAAGGCCAAATACTGATGTTGTTGTTTTCCTTGAATCTTGTATCCCATTCTTGAGAAAAAGTCATTTGCGAAGCACCTTGGAAATGATTATCTCAACTTCTTCGTCTGACAATGATGGATAAATTGGTAATGACACTGTTTCTCTACTTAACCGCAACGCATTTGGTAATAAATCACGCTCACCAAGAAGTTCCCAATCTTCTGTAGGAACTATCGTCTTCACACCAACAGACTCTAACGAATCGATTATCTTTCTTGGACCGTTGGTTTTCATTACTGCCCTGTATCTGACTGGTGACAGATGCGTATCGCTTGGTTTGACATCCAAAAGTTCCAGTCCTGCTTTTTTATACTTCTGAAATATCTCCTCTCTTCTTGACAAGAATCTGGGAAGTTTTTTCAGCTGCTCTCTTCCTATGGCAGCCTGCAAGTCTGTCATCTGGAAGTTAAAGCGTTTTTTTGCATCGCGCCTATAGTCAAACTCTCTGTAATCTCTTACTGCATCAACAAGATCCTTTTTCTTAGACACGAACATTCCACCTTGGCCACCCGTGGTCACTAACTTTGTGGCATAAAATGAAAAAATTCCGGCCTCACCATGGAGTCCAACCGAAATCCCATTTATTTTGGCACCTAATGCCTGTGCACAATCCTCGATTATCTGTGTGTCCATGAAATTAGATATGTCAGCAGGAATTCCATACATATGTGGAACTATTGAAATTTGGTTTTTTTCAATTTTTTTTAGATCAACGATTGGCGAACCCTCGGCGACGTCTACTATATCTTCAAAACCTCCAACCATGTTCACTGCATGCCTAAGTGCAGAACAGACATATCCTGGGAACGACACTTTCCTTTTTTCTGCTCCTAATGTCCACAAAGCTAGGAATAGTGCCGCAGTACCACTGCTTAGGGCAACTGCATGTCCACTTGGTAATCCTACAAACCTGCAAAACTCGTTTTCAAATGCTTCGACTTCAGGCCCTTGAGACAGCTGCCCTGATCTAAGAACCCTAAGTGCGGCCGATTCTTCTTCCGCTCCCATCGTTGATTTGTTATGAGGAATCATTTTTTTTAATTAATTTGGAATAATAGCCAGCTTTAACTTTCATGGGATTGCCGATAACTAATGAATATGGTGGTATGCCAATTCCATCGACAATGGTACCTGCCGCAACAACTGAATGATGCCCTATACAAGCTCCGCCCTTAATTACTGAATGTGATCCAATAAACACGTTATTTTCTATAACTATGTCTCTTCTTTCAGTTTTCTGTAACATGCCTATGCATTTTTTATGAGAATCAGCGCAGTTAATTGAAACAAAGGATGCGATATCACAGTTGTCACCAATGACAACTTTTGCATCGTTTGCATTAATTTCAGACATGCCACCTATGTAGACATTTTTTCCTATTTTCGGCTCGCCAACAATCCAAACTAGGGGATGATGTGGGTTTTTCTTAAATGTAGTTACCTTTGAAAACAGTTCGCCGAATTCTTTTTCATTCATGATTTAAAATCCCCAAATTTGATAATCTCGCCTTTTTTTATTTTTCTTACAGATTTTAGATCATAAATCTGCTCTATTATACTTGGGGGTAAACCACTACCTGGTCTTCTTAGACCTAGATTGTTCCTGTTAAATTTTTCGCCTTCTTTAATGTCTTGTAATGCAACTATACTCCTACGTGCAATGTTTCTCATCTCGATTTCCTTGTCTGAGGGTTTAACTAATGAAGATCCTAACATCAAAAAAGAACTTTTTATCGCAAACACCCATTCTTTCAAGCCTACAGGATCTTCAGAAAACCAATGATCCGGCCCAGACATGTTATGATCTAACGTAAAGTGTTTTTCAAAGACTACTGCACCTAATGCAACAGCAAGCGAGGAAGCTAAAGCACCCTGTGTGTGATCAGAGTACCCTAACGGTATGTTGGGAAACACCTTCTCTAGCGTCTTTAGTTTCAATAAATTAACGTCCTCTGGAGGCGTGGGATATTGTGATGTGGTAAGGAGCAGAATGGTTGGATACCCGTCTAATGCACCGACTGTATTTAGCGATTGATGTATCTCGTCTTGATCAGCCATTCCACAAGAAAGTAGCAACGGCAACCCAGTTGACGCATAATCCTTGATCAAAGGTAGATTGGTAAAGTCGTCTGAGCCTACCTTAATTGCAGTAATTCCCAATTCTAATAATAAATCTAAATCGCTTCTGTTTTGCGGCGTTGACAAAAATAAGATCTTTTCATCATCACATTTCTTTTTTATCTTTATCCAGTCTGCCTTAGACAGCTCACACCGTTTAAACATCTCCAACATGGACTCAGTGATCTCTTTTCCCTGCGACTTGTATGTGTACGTTTGATGTGGGTCTGACACTATCTCCTCTGCCCTGAATGTTTGAAATTTTACTGCGTCTACACCTACTGCCTTGGCAACATCTATCATTTTTAACGCATTTTTGACATCGCCGTTATGGTTTATGCCGACTTCAGATATGATAAAGGGTGGCTGACCCTTTGCTATGACATGGTTGTTTAATCTGATTTGCGGCATTAATCTTCTCTCCTTCCTAATCCTATTTGAAATATTTTACTTGTAACTCGTCTAGCTCCATTACCGTCCACAAGGTGAAGACATTTTCTAGACATGCTTTGTATTGTTTTGATATCTATTCCTTTTATTGCATGCGCATAATCTTTCGGTTTCAAAAATTCCGCCTGCCCAAGGTTGATTACGCATCCTATCTTTGCAACTTCTTCTGTTAATTGGCGTTGGTTTTCCGATAAAATTGAAACAATTGTCGGTAAGCCCATGCAACATCTTTCCCATGTCATACTTCCGCCTCCACCTATCGATAAATCGGAATTAGCCATAATCTCTGCCATATTACTTATTTGATAATGAAATGATGTGTAAGAAACACTGGAGCATAAACGCTTAATTGAATTTTTATTTGGATTGGATTTTCCAACCACTACGTCAATTTTACACTGTAAATTTAGAAGCTTCAATGCATGTATGGCCTTGGCAGTTTCATTTGTAGGATCACTACCCCCAAACGAAACTAGGATGCGTTTTAACCTGTTTTTTCTTTTCAATTTTTTTCTGGCAATTGTAAACTCTGGACGCAAAAGCGCATATCTTGGCCCTGCCATTTGTACGCAGTTTTTTGGTACCAGTCCCTTGTATCGATTT
>JANWIZ010000013.1 GCA_025449635.1 Patescibacteria group bacterium | reverse complement strand
ATTGAGCAGTCCCGTCCTAAGGGAAAGATTGGGGGTTCGAGTCCCTCCAGGGGCGCCATTAAATTGTTATAGCAAGATAAAAATACATAATTAGCACTCTAAATGCATAAGTAGTAACAAATGAAATTTGGAAGTAATTATCAATCTGGAAACAAAAAGAAGTTTTGGCTCTTTCTAGTTCTCAGAACGGTTGCAAATAGCTTAATCATTGCTGGGGTAATTTTTGCTTTAGTTAGCTTTTGGCCATTTATCAGCGCTGAGTTTAAGTATTGGTTTGATAATTTTCGTGGAGTCCAGTATGTCCTCGCTGGCGATCAAGTACCAGAGCCAAAGAAATCTGGCTTTGGGGATTTATTGAAAGCACCTCCTCCAATACAATTGGTTCCGGTCAACACCGAGTTTGGTATCGTAATTGAAAAGATTGATGTTAATTCTCCTATTGTGGCTGAAGTTAATAGTTGGAATTACAAAGAGTATATCGCAGCACTTTCCAAAGGAGTAGCACATGCAAAAGGGACTGGGTTTCCAGGCGAAACGAATAAACCAAACAATAATGTATTTTTATTTGCCCACTCCGCGATCAATCCAATTCAAGCTAAAAGATACAACTCAGTCTTTTACTTATTGAGAAAGCTGGAAATTGGAGATCGGGTGGTTACATTTTATAAGGGAAAGAGGTTTGACTATATAGTAACCGATAAAAGGATAGTCGAAGCAACTGATGTGCGATATCTTACCGACGTTTCAAAAGAGCCAATATTGACATTACAGACATGTGATCCACCAGGATCAAGTTTGCGGAGAATGATTGTGACTGCTAAATTGGACCAAGCGAAATAGAGATATATAGGTTATTTAAGACCGATGGTATAAAGATTTGGTAAGGGGTTAAATTTCGAGTTTAGATTAATTGAAATTACAATTCTGGAACCGTCCGGCCAACCAAAGACTGAAGTAGGATCAAAGTCGCCTGTGAACAGGCTAAATTTATTAGTACCGTCAGAATCAAGGACATTGATAGAGTTACCTTCGATAACTATTAAGTGCTTTGAATCACCTTCAAACCAAAGGTAGTTGTCAGCAATTGGTAGATTGTAAGTAGCAGTTACTGCATTTGGTACTGGGCTGGGTTTCAAATCTTGTACAACTGCTGAATTGTCCTGATTTACTATCAGGACAGATTTTTTGTCAGCAGAGAACGAGATTGATTTTGCTGTCTCAGCTAATTCAATTATGTCTTCGGTAAAGTTTTTCAAAGCCTCTTGTTCAGCTTTTTGCCTTTGATCCTGCCAGCTTTGTTTGATTGAAGCTAGTTTTGTTGTAACATCTTCTGGTTTCTCATTAAGTTTGGTAGCGTCAAGCAAAAAATAACTAATTTCAGTTGAACCAAGTTTTTGGCTTTGTATCAGAACTGACTTTCCATCAAAAGACCACTCGAAAACACCTTTTGAAAACGCAAACTCGTTTGAATCAGTAACAATTCTTTTTGCTTCGTTTGAGTTGTTAAAGAAAAACTGACCGTTACCAAGTTCCAAAACATAAAGCCCAGGGCTATCAGAAGATTGTCGTCCAAAAACAACAAGTTTTCTGTTAGGTGAAATTTTAGGAGAAAATACACCATCAAATGTTAGAGCTGTAAGTGAGGGATTTGAAGGGAAAAGTGAGATTTTTAGGGGTGTGACAAAACCCTCTTTTACTTCAACCAATTTTTCCCAGGTATGGTAATGGGTTTTTTGAATTTTGATAGTGTAATTACCTGGTTTGAGGTTTTCGATATTAGTGTCTGATTTGGTTTTAAACTTGCCATTTACATAAATATCGGCATCATTAGGGGTTGAGTCAATTTGTATGATCCCGACCCCAACTAGTTTGCCATTTTTATCCAAACGTTTACCTTGCGCGTAGATGACGAGAATCACCCCAATTATTAGAACTATACCTATAATCAACAAACCTCCAAATATACGCCTCATTGACTAGATTCTAGCACTTAAAGACAGTAGCAACAATGATTTGATACTAATAAGTAATGTTTGATATAAGAAATAGTTTGAGGTTGCAGAAGGTTTTTTTGGTGTATATAATCAAGACTCTTTAATTTTTATTACTTATGTTTTCCAAAAGACTTGGTATTGATCTCGGAACTGCAAATTGTTTAGTTTATCTGGAACACCAAGGTGTTGTATTAAACGAACCTTCAGTTGTGGCTGTTACGGCAGAGGAAAATGAAGTTGTTGCTGTGGGTAATGAGGCTAAAGAAATGTTGGGACGTACCCCAGAAGGTATTATTGCCAGTCGTCCTATGCGTGATGGTGTTATCGCTGATTATGTGATTACCGAAGCAATGCTTCGGTATTTTATAGATAAAGTTTGCGGTCGTAGCCGATTTTTTAAACCAGAGGTAATGATTTGTGTTCCGGCTGGTGTGACCTCGGTCGAGCGTCGAGCAGTTTTGGATGCTACTTTATCTGCTGGCGCAAAGACTGCCTATCTGATAGATGAGCCGTTGGCGGCAGCAATAGGTTCGAGAATACCAATCGCGGCTCCTAGCGGTAATATGATTGTTGATATCGGAGGTGGTTCAACTGAAGCTGCTGTGATCTCTTTAGGTGGGGTTGTGGTTCACAACAGTGTTCGTGTCGCTGGAAACAGGATTGATGAAGCCATAGCACAATACGTTAGGCGAAAGTACAATCTTATAATTGGTGAAAGAACATCTGAAGATATCAAGATCAATATAGGTAGTGCGACTTTGACAGATAAATTAGAAAAGATGGAAGTTCGCGGTCGTGATTCGATCACTGGATTGCCAAGAACTATTGAACTAACAAATAGAGAAGTTACAGAAGCTATCAAAGTACCTCTAAACCAAGTTTTAGACGCTGTTAAAGGGGTGCTTGAAAAAACACCGCCAGAATTAGCTAGTGACATTATTGATAAAGGTATTGTGATGAGTGGGGGAACAAGTTTGCTAAAGAATTTGGACAAGTTTTTTACTGAAGCTATTGGAGTTCCTTGCCATGTAGCTGAAGATGCACTGTTGTGTGTTGTTACAGGAACAGGTTTAGCTCTCGACAATATAGACCTTTACAAGAAGTCAATAACAAAACGTTAAATAGACTTTTCTAACAAGAAAATTACGTTATATTAGCAATAAGTTAGATGAAGTGATAAGTTGGATTCAACGACTGAACTGTCTCTAATAGATAATTTAGCTGGATTTTCAATCAAAAAAACTGCTAAAATACGCTCATTATGAAAATTGGAATTGATGCCAGTCGGATAGCGTTAGAGCAGAGAACTGGAACAGAAAACTACACCCTCAAACTAGTTGAAAAAATTAGAGAGTTGGATCAGGACAATAAATATTTACTTTACTTCAATAAAATCCCGAAGTACTTTGAAATTAGCCAGAAAAACGTTAGCACTCGTGTTATTCCAATGACACGACTGTGGACACAATTTCGGTTGGCTTTGGAATGTTTAATTAATCCACCAGATATTTTATTCGTACCAGCTCATACGATCCCGGTTATTCGGAGACCAAAGCTAAAAACTATTGTTACAGTACATGATCTCGGAGCCGAATTTTTGGCCGAGTACCATCAATTTCCCCAAAAGCTTTATTTAAACTGGTCAACAGAATTTGTCGCCAAGCACGCTACGCATTTAATTGCAGTATCGGAATCGACAAAGAGGGACTTGATTAAGAAAATGAAGGTTGATTCTAAGAAAATTACAGTGATACATGAGGCAGTTGATCATGAGGTCTTCTTTGAGCGTGAGTTTAAAGAGGTTGAACAGGTCAAAAAAGAACTAGGTATTACGAGACCGTACTTGGTGTTTGTTGGAACGATTCAACCACGTAAAAATCTGCTGAAACTAATAGAAGCCTTTAGCAAACTTGAAAACAAGAATTTAGACCTAGTTTTAGCTGGAAAACCAGGTTGGTTGTTTGAGGAAATATACTCCGCCCCAAAAAAATATAAAGTGGAAAATAGAGTAAAGTTTGTTGGTTATGTGAAAGACGAGCAACTACCAGCACTTTATAGCGGTGCGGAAATGTTTGTATTCCCATCTTTATACGAAGGTTTTGGCTTACCTTTGCTTGAAGCCATGAGTTGTGGTACGCCGATTTTAACTTCAAATACATCATGTTTGCCTGAAGTAACTGGCGGTAACGCTGAATTTGTAAATCCCAATAAAACTAGTGAAATTGTTAAAGGGATCGAAAAACTACTCAAAGATAAGTTATTGGCCAAAAAACTGTCAGAATCTGGTAGGCAGTGGGCTAAAAACTTTACTTGGGAAAGAACTGCAAAGGAAACTATTAAAGTATTTGAGAAGGTTAATAAAGAAAATGCAAAATGAAGTACTTGGGGTACGGTTAGATTCGGACCAGAAGGAAGTTCTTTACGAAAAGGTGATTCTATTAACTAAAAAAAGTGGATCAAGTTTGGTGGTTCGGCCCAATGCGGAAATAATTACTTACTCTCAAAGCGATGCTGAATTTAAGCAAATCCTTAACAGCGCTGCAGTTTCTATCCCAGACGGTACTGGGCTTTTTTTAGCTTCAAAAATCTTGGGAGTCAAGGTCTCTGGAAGATTTGGTGGTCCCGAGTCCATGTTTGAAATTTTGAAACTTGCAGAAACTAACAACAAATCAGTTTACCTATTAGGTTCAAGTACTGAAGTGGTCAAAGCCGCAGTCGCAAATACAAAAAAAGCCTTACCAAAAATTAATTTGATAGGCTTCCATGACGGATATTTCCAAAATAATGAAGAAGTTGTTACTGAAATAAATGAGTTACAGCCAGATCTTATTTTCGTTGGAATGGGCTTTCCAAGGCAAGAGAAATGGGTCTCTGAAAATTTGAAAAAGTTTAAGTTAGGTGTATTTATAATGGAAGGCGGATCATTTGACTATTTATCAGGTAAGACTCAACGTGCCCCCAAGATTTTGCAGCAGTTTGGTTTTGAGTGGTTGTTTAGATTGATTTTTCAGCCAAGACGGATATATCGCCAACTGAAGCTGATTACATTTATTAATCTAGTTCTTAAAGATAAGTTTTTCAGAAAATAAGCACGAAAAAACCCCTACCAGGGCGTTCTCTGTCAGCCCCGGTAGGGGCTGCTATTCCTCCCGATTTTCTCGGGAGAATCACTTATCACCCCGAAACCTCGGGGTAGGCTCTTCTTTCTTCAACTTGAAACTAACTTCTAGCTCTTTCTTTTTTGCTGAGTAAACAAATCAAACACTCAGGTCTATTCTGTCATTTGCACCTCCTTAAGCTGATCTCTAATTAGCTTAAAATACACTCTCCGAGCCCGTTGTGGGCAGTCTCGGTAGGCAGATGCACTAACTCCGTAACCACGGAGGTTTACTTCTGATATTAATGGGGTATTGGGACATTTTAAAGTGCTTTTATACCAGCTATCTCACAATTTACATTTTCGACAAACAAAAAAGCTGGTTACCAACCAGCCGCTATACATTTTCGGGCAGGTCAGTATATTTCTTGATCGTTGTTCCGCGAATTGATCGGAATAACAAATCGTTACTAAAAGTATTTCACACTATAAACATAGCTGTCAATAGCAAAGTAGTGCTTAAATGTATCAACCTCTAAGAGTTTGAGGCTATTTTCTTGTTCTAAAGCGAGTTGTCGGAAAGAGACTGTATTATTTTGACTTTTGAGAGTAAAATACTTTAGTTGAACTGGGTTTGAAATGATAAAAACTGAAATTAAGAATTTAATAACCAAGACTCTAGAGGAGCAACACAAAACTGTAAAGGCAATTTACATGTCTTCTTATATTCCCAGAAAATGTGGTATTGCTACCTTCACCAAGGATTTGACCAACGCAGTCAATGCGCTTAACCCCCTGGCTTTATCAGAAATCCTTGCTGTAAATGACCCGTTAGCTCCGAATGGTAGTTATGACTATCCGTGGGAGGTCAAGTACCGTATTACTCAAGATGACCTTGAAGGTTATTTCAAAGCTGCGGATTATGTAAACTCTTCTTCAGCTGAGATAGTTTGTCTCCAGCATGAATTTGGATTGTTTGGTGGCAAAGACGGGGAATATATCTTGGAATTTCTTAAAAAAGTTAAAAAAAGAGTCGTAACAACTCTCCATACGACTCCGGAGATCCCAAATGCAAATCAGAAAAGAATCATAAGAGAAATATTTCGCTATTCTGATGCAGTTGTTGTCATGATCGAGCCGGTTGTTGAGCGTTTGTTGACAGTTTACAAAATTCCTAAAAACAAAATTGCAATCATTCACCACGGAGTACCTGATATTCCATTTGGAGGGACTGAGCATTTCAAACGAATAACTAGGCTTAAGGGAAAAACTGTTATGAGTGCGATAAACCTTATATCAGAAAACAAAGGGTTAGAATATGCAATTGCAGCTGTGCCTGAAATCATAAAGCAGTTTCCAGAGTTTGTCTTTTTGATTATTGGAGAGACGCACCCAGTCGTGAAGAAACGTTTTGGAGAAAAATACCGTCGCAAACTCGAATCACTAGTCAAAGAACACAAACTTGAAAACCATGTTAAATTTATCAACAAGTATCTGTCACTAGAAGACTTGATAGATTATTTACGAGCTACGGATATTTACGTAACACCTTATCTTGATCCTCAACAGATAGCTTCTGGAACACTCTCATACGCTGTTGGAGCTGGGAAAGTGAGTATTTCGACTCCATATCTGTACGCTCACGAAGTATTAAACCACAAACGTGGTGTGATTGTTCCATTTCGCGACTCAACTGCAATTTCAAAAGCAACCATTAAAATTCTCAAAGATCGAAGTTACCGGGAAAGTTTGGAGAGGGAAGCGTACAAGTTTGGCAGACTGATGACCTGGTCATCAGTTGCCCTAGCTTATTTTGATCTATTCAATCTTGTTCTAAAAAAGAGAAAGAGTTGATCATCCATGTCAGAAAATAAATATTTAAAAGCAATAGATTTCCGCCAGCCCCCTGATCTCAAGTTTCTTAAGAGATTGACGAATCACACAGGGATAATTCAACATACAAAATATTCTGTTCCTGATCGTAGTTTAGGGTATAGCGTTGATGATAATGCGCGAGGACTCTTGATTGTTAGCCTTTACGACAAGCTTTTTAAAGACGATACATTATTAGACTTAGGGACAGTTTACCTCTCCTTTGTTCAGCACGCAAAGACCAAAGATAATCTTTTTTATAACTTCATGAATTATGAGAATAAATTCTTAGATCATGCTAAAACTGAGGATGGTTTTGGGAGGGTTTTGTGGGCACTTGGTTATACGGTTTTTGCCAATCCCCGGAGAGATTTAGTTTTAGGGTCACAAAGTCTAATAAATGATATTGAGGACAAGATTTTGGAGATCAAATCACCAAGGGCGATCGCGTATTCAATTGCTGGTTTGTTCTATCTTTCTATAGCTAAGGAGGCAGAAACTAAATGGATGGAATATACTGATCAATTAGCAAGTAAATTGACAACACTTTACCAAAAATATTCTAATAATGACTGGAAGTGGTTTGAGCCTTACATGACTTACGCTAATGGTATTTTTCCATATAGTTTAGCTCTGGCTTTTATCGCTACAAATAAGAAAGTTTATTTAGACATTGCCAAAGAAAGCTTAGAGTTTTTGGATAAAGTTAGTCGGGAAAAAGGAGTGCCTTGTCCAATCGGTCAAGACGGTTGGTACACCCAGGGGAAGAAAAAAGCCTTGTTTGATCAACAACCAGTAGAAGCTGCGGATATGGTTTTAGCTTTTCTTGCCCTTTACAAAACAGAGTTAAACGAAGAGTACCTTAATAAAGCTAGAGACTGGTTTAGTTGGTATCATGGTAATAATGTTAAAAAAATCGAAGTTTACGATGAAGGGACAAAAGGTTGTTTTGATGGAATTAACGAGATGGGAATTAATTTGAACCAAGGGGCAGAGTCGATCCTAACCTACATACTTGCTTATCTTGATCTTTCTGATATCGAATTGAAGATTGAACCGTAAGATTCAAGAGATCCTTTTCAAACCAAGAGCTTCCTTGCTACAATAAGTTTTAGTAATTTTAACTATTGCCCAATGGATAACTCTTCAAAATACGGACATTTTTCCACAAACGGTAGAGAATATATAATCACTCGTCCTGATACTCCTAGACCTTGGATCAATTATCTAACTAACGGAAAATTTACTAGTCTTTGTTCTGCAACCGGGGGTGGTTTTAGCTTTTACATTGACCCTGGGTTTAACCGAATCACACGGGCAATTCCAGGAGATACGACGCTTAACGATCGACCCGGAAGATATGTTTACGTGCGTGACAACGATACAGGGGAGTATTGGTCAGCCAATTGGCAACCAGTTATGGCCAAACCAGAGTTTTGGGAAGCCAGAATTGGCCTCGGCTACAACAAAATCAGCTCAATTAACAAGAAAATTCAAACAGACATCACTTATTTTGTCCCTTTGGATGAAGACTTGGAGATTTGGGATTTAACGATCAAAAACCTTTCCGATAAAAAGCGAAACATCTCAGTCACCAGCTATGTCGAATGGGTTTTAGGAAGCTTTTCCAAAGATCTGGCAGATAGAAATTTTGATTCGCTTTTTAACGATGTTTATTTTAAAGATAATACAATTTTTGCAACCAAAAGAAGTTGGGACAGACCAGATAAAAGAGGACAGTCTTGGGGATACCAGGCTTATATGACTGGATCTGAAAAGTTTGAATGTTTTGATTGCGTTAAGGAAGATTTTATTGGTCAATATAGATATTTATCAAATCCAATCGCTATCGAAAAAGGCTTTTGTCAAAATGATTATGGTCAAAGTGAAGATGCTATCGGATCGCTGACGAAAATACTCGAGCTTGCACCAGGAGAAGAGAAAAAACTTCATTTTGTTTTAGGTATTGAAGAAAATAAAGAAGCTGCTGACGAAAAAATAAAAATCATAACCAAACGAAGCTTTGTTGAAGAGAAGTTTAAAGAGTTAAACAAATTTTGGGATAGTTATACTGAAAAATTAACAGTTAAAACACCTGACAGCGAATTTAACCTATCAGTCAATATTTGGAATAAGTATCAAGCCTACATAGCCTCGCAGATGGGGGAGATGATTTCATTTTATATCGGGGCGGGAAGTTGGGGTTTTCGAGACGAATCGCAGCATATTTTTGGCGTTTTACCGATCGACTCTCAGTTTGTTAAAGAAAAAATGCTTGAGTTGTTGGAACACCAGCTTGAAGAGGGGAATAGTGTTCATGCTTGGAATCGGTTGACAAATGAGGGGTTTATCACTAATCACTCAGACGATCCGCAATGGTTAGTCCTGATGGTACTAAACTATCTCAAGGAAACTGGTGATTTGAAACTGCTTCAAAAGAAAGTCAACTACTTTGATAAAGGTTCTGGCACGGTGTTAGAACACCTTTTAAAAGCACTGGATCACACTCTTTATCACGTCAGTCCCAACGGAGTTCCACTGCGTCGAACAGCAGATTGGAATGACGCTCTTGCTGGTGGGCATTTTCAGAAAGGAGAGTCATTGATGGTAGCCAACCAGTTGGCGTGGAATATTTTAGAAATCGTACCGATTTTGACAGAAATTGGTAAGAAGACAAAAGCCTCTAAGTATTTGAATATTTACGATCATTTAAAAAAGACAATCAACGAACAGTTTTGGGATGGGGATTGGTATATTCGTGCTACTGATGATGAGGGTAGATTCATTGGTACAAAAATGAACCACGAAGGTAAAATCCATATTAATGGGCAAACCTGGCCGGTAATGAGTCATATTGCCACCGACGGAAGAGCGATAAAAGCAATGGATAGTTTGTGGGAGCATTTGATGACCAAGTACGGAGCACTGACCTTCACACCGTCTTACACTAAGAAGAATTCGTATCTTGGGGTTATTTCACAGTTTGCCCCAGGAACAAAAGAAAACGCAACAATTTTTTCTCATCCAAACGCGTGGGTGATAATTGCTGAAACGATTTTAGGTCGTGGGGATAAATCATTTGACGCCTGGAGAAGAAGTTCATTTCTAACTCGGGGAAAGGAACCTGATATATTTCGGACCGAACCTTATGTTTATCCAGAGTATAGTTACGGTCCAGAAAGTCCTCATTTTGGTTTAGGAAGCTATTCTTGGATGACTGGAAGTGCAGCTTGGTTTTTCCGAGCTTGTACTGATTATATTCTAGGGGTTCGACCGACCTTAAACGGTTTAATGATTGATCCATGTATTCCCAAGGAATGGCCTGCATTTGAAATAGTACGTAACTTTAGAGGTTCGCTATACAAAATAAAAGTTAAAAACCCGGATGGAATCTACAAAGGAGTTAGGGAAATAAAAGTAAACGGCAAGTTAATTAATGGCAATGTAGTGCCAGTTCAAAAAAGCGGAGAGCACGAAGTTGAAGTATTGATGGGGAAGGGTTAATTTTTGAACTGAAGTTGTACTTAAACCTCAGGTCCTTTTTTCATCTCTCCTAAAATCCACAAAACTGCTTCTTTCTTATACCTTCTATCACCACGTGCATTGATGCGGATTGCAGGTAGTTTACCGCGCTTGCCCCAGCGCTTGATGGTGAGTGGTGAGACTCGGAGGAAAGTGGCAACCTCTTTGACTGTCAGAAGTTCAGGTAAATCATCGCCAAGTGACATAAAAATCCTTTCTAGGCAAGAAAGTATGCTTTATATAATCAAAGACGCATTAAAGATATCAGAATGATTTTTATGCTGTCAATAGGCAAGTCTTTCCCCAACGTTAAGATATACAAATAGATCAAGGAACATTCATAAGGTACGGTCTGACTATTTCAATTAGCGTTTTAGCTAGGAAGTCTACTAGAAAGCAATTTTACGATAGGACTCTTAGCGGAGAAACAAGTATAAATTATAAAACCCTACAGTAATACTATAAAGTTTATTGAGGCTAAGTTTATAGCAAAAATGTTAAATCTATCCTGTAGTAACTTTCCACAACCATTCATTAGTCGAATACTTAGTTTGTTTAACATATCTCAGGGGCTTAAATTTTGGTGTTAGGTCAATAAACAGTGAATCACTAATTATTCATGAAAATTTGACAACAGTATTAAAAGGGTTCAAAATTTATATAAGAAGTTAAAATCTGCCCATGAGAGCAAGTAACCTTTTAGATCATTATAGACAAGGTATAAATCCTCCTTATTCGTTTCGAAAAAGAGATGTTATAGCGCTCGGTGCTACTTTATTTATTTTCTTAGCACTTCCAATAACTATCTTTCTAGTTCAAACAGTCAGAGATTATGCCAGTAGAGCTGCTGGTGAGGTCACAGTTACGGCTGAAGCAGAAAACTCTACACTTAGCGGAAGTGTTACCAAAGCGAGTGATTCGAGTGCTTCAGGAGGACAAAGTATCCAATTTGGCTCAACAGTAACCCCACCTCCTTCTGGAAACGGTTCTGGAAAAATCCGCTTCTATTCGAAAATTACTTCAGACGAGACTTGGAATCAAAGTCAAAGTACCATGACTTCATTGATGAATAACAACTACGAAACGATCCATATGTGGAAGGGCACACCATATGGGAATGCATATTCAGCTGGTCCAGCTCTTACTTACGTGGATTTTTTCGTATTTTCTAACGGCACATCCAGTTATCTGCCTAATGCGAATATGTCTATGGTTCTTAAAGGTACTAGTGGCGAGTATTGCTATCAATATTGGTTTGGTCCAAGTAGAGGGGGTACTCCTCGTTTCATGATGGACATTACTAGGTCAGATGTTCGAGCTCATATTGTTAGCACTATGCAAAACCTTCTAGCGACCACTCCGACTGATGGACTTTATCTCGATGTAACAGAACCTTATCTGCCTGCAGGGGTCGAAGGTTGTAATCCATCTGTATCAAATTCTCAGTACTTTGATGGTTGGATCGCTCTGATGCAAGCTTTGGATGGTCTTCCCGGTCCTTTAGCTGGGAATACTCAGCCAACCCATGTTGAAGGTATGTCTGGTGTCACCCAAGCCCAAAAAGACGCTCTTTTCAGAGCTATTGACTTGTCAGAAAATGAGCATGGTTGGATCCTAAACAATACTAGTACGGGAGGTCTTTCTGGTTGGAACCAAATGGTTAACCATATAAATTATCTTCACTCTTTGGGGACCGGAATTATTATTCAAGAATACAGTCCTGGTTTTAACCAATGTGAGAGTGTCATGTCATCAGCTCAAGAAAAATATAGCTTAGCGATGCAGTTTCTTGTTCAAAACGAGCTGGACTATTATTCGACTTTCAGTAGAGACGGTCGTTGTGATGCCGGATTTAATCCCGTCTATAATAGCGACCTAGGAAATGCCACTGGTGCTTCGTACACTTGGAATGGTTTGCAAAGAAGAGATTTTGCCAACGGTACAACATTGGTAAACAATCCTGGAGGCGGTAGTGTCACAGTAAGTTTGGGAGGTAACTATCAAACACTTTGGGATGAGACTGTTAGTTCCGTAACTTTAGGTGAAAGGCAAGGAACTGTTCTTAAATCCAAACTTTTAGCTTCGGCTGAAGATAGCGGATCAGTTGCTGGTGTAGTCCAAGCAGCCACATGTCCCTCACCTTTACCAACGGATAAGGGGACAGCAACTACCAGTGTAAATATTCTTGGAGCAGCTACTTACAAGGTTTGGAGTCGGGTGATGGTTCCTGATACAACGAATAATTCTTACTGGTTAAAGATCGGTAATGAATGTTTTAATGTTGGTGACTCTTCCTCAATTCCTGCCAACACATGGACCTGGGTGGATTATACAGCTGGAAGTATAACTAACAAATCTACACTTCCTCTCATTGTCGGTAATTCCACTGTCAGTATGATTGGTAAAGAAACTGGGGTTAAACTTGATAAGCTGATTATTACACCTGATATGAATTGTGTCCCTACTGGAACAGGGAGTAATTGTAATGTGTCTGGTGATCCAACCCCTCCAACCGTCAGTATTACCGCACCGACAAACGGATCGACGGTTTCTGGAGCAGGGGTCAATATTACTGCTAGCGCCTCTGACAATATTGGTGTGACAAAGATAGAGTTCTTGATTGATAATGTAGTTAAGGGTACGGATACAAGCTCACCTTATGCTTATACCTGGGACAGCACAACAGCTACTAATGCAAGCCATTCGATTGTTGCCAAAGCTTACGATGCAGCCGGAAATATTGCTAGTTCGACAGTTACGGTAACGGTCAACAATCCAGTTGGAACAAATCTTACATTTACCTCAATTGCTGACGCTTCGATCAAAGAAGTCACTCCAGACACAAATTTTGGAAATTCAAATATAATAGAAGCAGACAATGATCCAGTAGAGCAGTTTTTGGTTAAATTCGCTGTAACAGGTACAAAAGGTAAAAATATCACTAGCGCAAAACTTAGGCTTTACAATAGCAACCCTTCAAACAGCGGTGGTAATATCTTTTTAACTAGCGGGTCAAATTGGGATGAGACACTTGTCACATGGAATGATGCCCCAAGTACAAGTGGAGCTGCGGTGGCATCTTTAGGTGCTGTAACAGCCAGTAATTGGTACGAGCTTAATGTGACTTCGGTTGTGAAGATGGATGGTAGTTTTAGCTTTAGAATGACATCTAGTTCTACTGACGGTGCTGATTATTACACAAAAGAACAAGGATCAGCTTTCGCACCGCAATTGTTAATTACTGTTTCTGGTTCAAATCCAGATTCTGATGCAGACGGCTTTTCAGATTCCACAGAAACCTTTGTTGGTACGAATCCATTAGTAAAATGTGGTGCTCAAATTAGTAGCACATTACCTGGAAACCCAAGCACAGTTTGGCCACCAGACTTATGGACAAAGGACAAGAGTAAGGGAAGAGTTGATATTCAGGATGTAATTTCCTATCTCACTCCCGTAAGGCGATTGGACAATCCTTCTGCCTACAATAAAAGATACGACTTAAATACCGATGGTAGAGTGGACAGAAACGACATAGATATTTTATCCAATCAAGTTTGGTTTAATAAACCGTGTAGCTAACTTCTTAAATTAATTATTAAAAAAAAGCAGGCTTCGATTTTAAAAAAAAAGAAACCCGCTAAAGTATTCAATTGTTGCCTCAGCTTAACATTTTCTATCGAGCTGTTTTTCCGCGAAAGTCGGTGTAGTACTCGAGAGCTGTGAGGACCTTAATGTCTCTGTGAAACTCTCGTTCATCAGCACAACCCTGTTCGGTGGTGACTCGGGAACAGGCCAGGTCATCAGAAACTCAAGACACTTTTTCTCAGGGGAAAAAGTACTAAACTCTGGTCTGACCGATGCGCAGAAACCTGTCGGGTTGCAAAATCCGAGGATTCCTACCTCACGGCTGTTAACGAAAGCCTTCACGTGCGCGGTCTCGCTGATGTTCCAGCAGGCTTGAACTAAAGCACGCGTTTGTCCTCCGATCCGAGCGAACTGACAATTCTCAGCTGCCTTTGTGTCTGGTGGATCGAACTGCGTACTTGCCAGGCTGACAAGTAGCAAAGCGAGAACAAGAAAACCAATACGATTGAGCACGGCACTCTCCTTTGAAACAGAACAATTGATCAAACCGTTATATCACAACTATAGGTCCATGTCAATGTAATTATTAAACTTCAAAATTTTATTGACAGAGCTAATACATTTATCAGAAGATTAATATGTGGTATTTACCAAGAAAAAATTAGGTAGAAAGTATTACCTAAAGTTCTTCAGAATTATGGTAATGATCTCAAAAAAACTTGAATTTTATAGAGGAAAAATTAATCCTCCATATACGAAAAAAGATTTACCTTATATTTTAGGTACAATTTTTATCTTTCTTTGTATTCCGGCGACTGTTTTACTGGTATTTACAGGATTAAGGATGGGTAGTTTTGCAGCTATTAGGACCAATATTTGGCTTGAAGCAGAAAATGGTACTATCTCAGCCCCAATTAATATTAGTAATGATAACGGTGCTTCTAACAATAAGTACGTTTCAAGCTCAGTTTCAAACATTGCCTTAAATGGATCCTCTTTACCATTATTACATCAGCATTCTTCCCATGTGCTTCAAGCTCAAGCTTGGGGTTTTGAAGACACCTTTGACCTAGGGGCTCCTGCTTCTCCGCAACCATTTTCTTCACCAAGATGGGATATTGTGGTTGATAGTAACGACGCAGATGCGATAATGGATGGGCAAGTAGTAGGTCCGAATGACACATCACTTTTCCCACCGATAGAAGCAGGTCATGGTTCTGGTTGTCAGCCACCATTAAATCCAGCTAATTCTAACGATCCCAATAATAACCACCTAATAGATGTAGATTTTAGTAGTGAACTAGCTTTTCAGAAAAATACTAGGCCACACCTAGCCTTTATTTGTAACAATCACATGATGACGGTAGCCAAGGCTGGTTATGGTGCCATATCTATGATGCCCAGATATATTTTTGATTGGTCTGGACGAACGGGTACTATAGAGTTTGAAACCAGCCTTTATACTAGAGGAGAGCGTGAGTGGTGGGATATTTATATCACACCTCCAGGGGAAGATTCTCTGCAGAATGTAGTGCAAGGTGACGGTGGAAACTACGAGTCTTATCCGAAAAGAGGCGTAAGGTTTTCCCTAAAAGCTAATAGAGCAAGAGCTCTAATGATAGACAATTACCAAGTTGTCGGGGGAGAGTACAATTATTGGCAGGAATTTAGACAAGCTTTCCCAAATGATCCAGCCAACTCCGACCCAAAGATTAGACGCAAAGTAAGAATTGAGATGAGTAATACTTCTTGGAAGTTTGAAATCCAAAAACAAGATGGTACCTTCTGGACTCATACAGGGAGTTGGGCACAACCATTATCCTTTACTCAAGGATTGGTTAGGTGGGAACAGCATGCATACAATCCTACGAAAGACGGGATTTTTGGTTCCCCGTGGAGCCAGTTTACGTATCACTGGGATAATATGCGCTTTGATGGACCCACTATTCAGGCACATACTGCCTTTGAAGCACCTGCCCATTTTGTTAAATTGGATGGTGAACCTGGAGCAAATAAAATAAGTGAATCAGTAAAAATAAATGTAAATGTTCCTTCCGCCTCTAATATCAAGAATCCTGTTCTTTACGGACATATTTACGCAGGATTAAACCACAGTTTTTTTACAAACAAACCACATCCTGGGACTTCTGGCGGTGGGGATGATTGGAGACAGTTTAGAATAAATGGTGGGCCCTGGAAAAACCTTTGGCTTTTAAAGGACAGTAATATCAACCTT
>JANWIZ010000012.1 GCA_025449635.1 Patescibacteria group bacterium | reverse complement strand
AGTATTGCGGATTCGGGTTGTACAAACGAGGGTTATAACGACCATGGATCTATAATGGGTTTTTATGGGGAACATCATACAGCGCTACACAAAGAACGGTTTGGATGGCTAGATCCTGGTGAAATTGTTACCCCAACCTCCGGAAATTATAACATTACTCCTCTTGCAACTGCGGGAGGTCTTAAGGCATTAAAAATTCCGCGAGGAAACGGTGATTTTCTTTACGTTCATTACAGGCAGCCGGTAGGTTATGATGCACAGATTACTGGGGCTGGAAATGTATTCGATGGGGCTCAAATAGCCATTTACTACAATACTGGTGCAACAGAGTCACTGCTGGTTGACCCTTCGCCTCCCGCTGACAGACTTTCGACCGCTATTCCTGTAGGTAGTACCTTTACTGATCCAAAAAGCGGTGCAAGTATAACTGTTTTGGGTAAAATCCCCTCATACATAACAGTTAACGTTAATGTTCCTCCCACAACTGGAAATATAGTAGGTAGAATTTTTATAGATCAAAACGGAAACGGAGTTTATGATACGAACGAAAAGCTAATTGAAGAGCCTGGAACTGGATGTGCAGATCCAGCAACGCTTCCCCTTGCTGGTTTTTCGGTAGAGCTTCTTGGCCCCAGCAGTTTTAATCAGGTATATAAACTTACTAACTGCAACACTGCTCCCTGGTATTTTGCCAGTAATTTAGTTACTGGCAACTATAATGTATTTCTAAACACACCATCGGGCTGGACTGCAACTGGTGCGCCTCAAAATGCTCCTAATTGGACTCTTACTGGTTTTGATGCAGTTTCAGGTAATCTAACCGCTGGTCAAACTAAGGATATTTGGTTTGGGGTCAAACCACCGACAGTAGAACTGGATGTACAAGTTTTTAATGACTTGAATTCGAATGGTAGACTTGATTCAGGGGAAGCATTAAATAGCGCAAGTAATCCTGCTTTCTCCTCGACAGTGGCAACTATTACAGAGAATTCAGACGACAACCCAGCCACTGGACAAAGGAACATCACCTCATTAATTCCTGCCAATGGGATTTATATTCAACATCGGAACGTGGGTAAATACTATCAGTTTAGGGCTCAGCCAAGTACTAATTGGGTTGTAACAAGCTATTCAGCCAACAGAGCCCACGGATCCTGTCCAGCGAGCACTAGTTGTAGTTATAATCAAGGCTGGACTCAAGTGCTTACTTTACAGTCTGGTCAGCCAGCAGCCTTTTACCTGGGGGTAAAGTATATCCCGCCAGACTCGATCGCGCCAACCGTGTCTCTGACAGCTCCAACTACTGGATCGTTTGTTTCAGGGACTAGTGTGGTAGTTACTGCTACGGCAACTGATAATACCGGTGGTAGTGGAGTAAATAGAGTTGAGTTTTATCTTGATGGGGCCGCTTCTCCTAGTAGCTCAGATACATCTTCACCCTATTCTTGGTCATGGAACACAACAACTGTGACAAACGGAAACCATACCATTGTTGCCAAAGCAATCGATAACGCAGAAAACAGTACAAACTCAACAGCAACAACTCTGAAAGTTGATAATTCAGCTCCCACAGTTTCTCTTACAGCACCAGCGGCAAACACTAAGTTAATTGGGACAACTAATATCACTGCGACTGCGACTGACAATAGCGGTGGTAGTGGTATTAATAGAGTCGAGTTTTTGGTTGACGGGGTAGTCAAGTGTACCGATACTACTTCATCATATTCTTGCTCTTGGAATACAATTACCGCAACAGATGGAATACACTCTATCACAATCAAAGCTTATGACAATCAAAATAACTCAAGTACTTCAACGGCGGTGTCAGTAACCGTAGATAATACTGCACCAAATGTTTCGATAACAGCACCAGCCAGCGGAGCTACAGTCTCTGGGAATTCAGTTAATATTAATGCAACCTCAACCGATGTTACTTCAACAGTAAGCAAAGTAGAGTTTTTGATTGACGGGAGTCTATATTGCACAGATTCAGCATCGCCGTACTCTTGTTCTTGGAACTCCACACTATCTTCAGACGGAGCCCATACTATAACTGCGACAGCTTACGATACACTAGGTAATACCCGAAGTGTGTCGATTAACGTAACTACTAGTAACGATACGACACCACCAACGGTATCAGTTACTGCACCAACTAGTGGAGCTAATATTTCGGGAACAACAACTGTCACAGCATCGGCGTCGGACAATATAGGTGTCATAAAAGTCGAGTTTTACTCCGGAACTACAAAACTTGGGGAAGACTTAACGTCTCCGTATAGCTATTCTTGGAACACAACTTTGACAACAAACGGATCAAAAAGCGTATCGGCGAAAGCGTATGACAGTGCTAATAATATTGGAACCTCACCATTAGTAAATGTAACGGTTGATAACTCAATGCCTACTGCTTCTATTTCAACACCAGTAGCGAACGCATTTTTGAAAGGAACGGTAGTTTATTCAGCAAACGCGAGTGATAATAACAGTGTTACGCAGGTACAGTTTTTGGTGGATGGTTCTGTTGTAAATAGCGACACAAGTAGTCCTTACTCATATTCTTGGAATACAACAGCGGTAACTAACGCCAACCACTCATTGACAGTTAAAGCTTACGATGCGGCTGGAAATATTACTACTTCTAACGCGATAAATGTAACCGTAGATAATACTGCACCAAATGTTTCGATAACATCACCAGCCAGCGGATCGACGGTTACAGGAGCGGTTATTTTAGATGCAGCTGCTACTGACAATACTGGCGTAACTAACGTTGAGTTTCTAGTCGACGGTGTAGTGAAAGGTACGGATCCAACTGACCCGTATAGGTATTCTTGGGACACTACGACTTATACAAACGGTAGCCACACATTAATCGCCAACGCTTACGATGCTGCTGGAAATGTCAAAGTTTCCACAGCCATAAATGTAACCGTTAGCAATACCATTCCAGATACCCAAGCACCGACTATCCCAAGCAATCTTGTGGCAACAGCAGTTAGTCATAGTCAAGTAAATCTCAGTTGGACTGTTAGTACTGATAATGTTGGGGTAGTCGGCTACAATATTTTTAGGAACAGTACAAAAATTGCTACCTCAGTGACTAATAGTTTTGGCGACAGTACTGTAGTTGCCAGTACAAACTATTCCTATACTGTCAGTGCTTACGATGCCGTACCAAATACTTCAACCCTATCCTCTCCGTCAACAGTAACAACACCAGCTCAAGCTGACACACAAAACCCTTCAGTCTCAATAAGCTCACCTGCAAATAACTCTACAGTTTCAGGAATGGTAAATGTATCAGCTACCGCTTCAGATAATGTTGGAGTAACAAAAGTAGAGTTTTACCTCAACGGTAATTTGGTGGCGACAGATACAATAGCTCCTTACAGTTATTCATGGAATACGATCAGCGAGTCAAATAATAGCCATCAAATTTCTGCGAAAGCTTTTGACGCAGCTAATAACTCGACCATTTCATCTATAATTACGGTCACAGTAACTAATGGCAACGCTAACCCAGATATAAACGGAGATACAAAAGTGAACGTACTTGATTTATCGGTGATTTTGTCAAAGTGGGGAGCAACAAGTAGCTCGGGTGATCTAAACAGAGACTCAATTGTAGACATAGTTGACTTAAGTATCTTATTATCTAATTGGAGCCCATAAAATCAAAAAAAAATGAAAAAACTAGCCCAATACCTCAATATCCGCAAGAACCTACCACTTTATCTAACCATTATTCTTTTAATCAGCATTCCTTTAACAGTTTGGGGACTGAATAAGATTAGGGAACTGCGAAGCCGTGCTGCAGGTACGGCCACACTTTATCTAACTCCGACAACTCAAAACATAAATCAGAATACAAATTTTACAGTTCAAATTCGGGAAAATAGTAATAACGATCCCGTAAACGCAGTGCAGGCAAATCTTTCTTACGATGCCACCAAGTTGGATTATATTAGTACAGATTTTGCTGGAAGTGCTTTTGGTGTTGCAGCAGAAAGTAGTGGTGGCAACGGAAGTATCAGAATTGCTAGAGGAGTCAGTGGAGGACAACCAGCTGTTACGGGTGATAAATTAATCGCTAGTGTTACTTTCAAAGCTAAAACAGTTGCAGGTGCGACTTCAGTTAGTTTTGCGACGGGCTCTTTGATTGCACGAAGTACTGATAACACTGATATTTTGGGTACTTCAAGTCCAGGGACTTATACGATTATTAACCCACCACCAACAGTTTCAATAACTAGCCCTGCAAATAACGCCTTAGTCTCAGGGGCAGTCAATATAGCTGCCAATGCAAACGATGATTTAGCAATTACTAAAGTCGAAATTCTGGTTGATAATGTACTTAGATCTACCTTAACAACGTCACCATACAACTACTCTCTAGATACAACATCACTTTCAAACGCTAGCCATTCGATATCAGCAAAAGCGTATGACTCAGGCACCTCAGTGACTGCTTCAGTGATCGTAATCGTAGACAACGCATTACCAACAGCAACAATTACTTCACCAACCAGTGGTGCGACAGTTTCTGGAACAGTAAATATTACTGCCACCGCAACAGACAATCAAAGTGTGAACAGAGTTGAATTTTATTTAGACAACACGTTGCTCTTTACGGATACAAGCTCTCCTTATAGTTATTCGTGGAATAGTATAACCGCAACAGACGGATCACATAGCCTAAAGGCGAAAGCTATTGATGGAATTGGGAATAATGTAACATCAGCAATTTCTATTACAGTAGTGAACAAAAAACTAGGTGATATAAATAACGATACTAAAGTGGATATCCTTGATTTAAGTTTGCTACTTACATATTGGAACACCAATAATTCTTCAGCTGATTTAAATCAAAGTGGAGTAGTTGAAATCTTGGATCTTAGTATTCTATTGACAAAATGGGGAACTTAGAAACATGAAAGTAAATTTACCAGGAAGTGTATTTGCCTTTGTAGTTTTTTTATTCGTGGCTTTGTTTAATCCAAATCTTGTTAAAGCGACGGCTACTCTGTATCTTACTCCGGCTAATTCATCCATAACAAATGGACAGAACTTAGCTATATCGATTCGGGTCAATTCAAGTGGGAGTACTATGAATGGGGTACAGGTAAACTTATCTTATCCAGTAGACAAACTCGAATTTCAAAGCATTGACTCCTCAAACAGCGCTTTTGGATTACAGGCAGAGAACTCAGGTGGTAGTGGCATTGTACGAATTGCTAGAGCGTTGAATGGGGGACAAGCACCAATAAACGGAGATTATTTGATAGCAGTAGTAAACTTCAAAGCAGTATCAAATGGGTCTGCTGGGGTAAGTTTTGATAGTGGTTCTCAAGTGGCCTCTTCAGGTCAAAATATTCTAGGGACTTCTACAGGTGGTACTTATACTATTAACTCTCCTACTACACCTCCAGCTTCAACACCACCACCAACTACATCAAACAACAGTTCACAAAACAACTCCTCCAAAACAACTACCCCAACACAAACACCCTCTTCAACCGGTAAAACTAACTATACTCCAAAGGAAGGCGAGAAGCTGAAAATAACAGCGATTAAAGTTACAGATTTAGGCCTTCAACAAGCAACAATTACTTGGCAGACAAATAAGCCAGCGACTTCAATCGTAAACTACAGTCAGCAGAAAGCACTGAAACTATCAGCCTCAAATTCAAGTTTAGTTACAAGTCATAAAGTGGTTATCGATAGTAGTACCCTTTTACCAGGAACAGTGTTTTTCTTTAAAGTTTCTAGTGTTGCTGCTGGGGCGGAAAGAGTTGAAGGGGAGGTATCAACATTCAAAACAAAGGGTTACACAGTAAAAGTTAAAATTACTGATAAATCCGGCAAACTCCTTAAGGGAGTTACAGTAGTGCTTTATTCTGATCCCCAGGAAACAAGAACAGATAATTCCGGAATTGCGACGTTTACAGACGTTTCGCCAGAAAAGCATTCTGTGGTTGTAAAAACAGATGGACAAACCTTTGCACAAGAGATCGACGTTAAGGAAACCGCCACCCCACTCACAGCCCAGTCTTATTCTGTAAAGACACAAAAGATCGGAAGTGCTAATTTGTTGTTTGGTGCTTACTTAGCTTTAGTGGTTTTGGTAACGGTACTTTTGGGAGTAATTGTTTGGCTGGCTTATAAAAATAAACTGAACCAAAATAGCGAAACAACCACCAACGGTCTAAAATAATCAAATTAAACTAAATAGGTCTGAATTTTTTTAGCCTGTATTACTTGGCCATGGAGCAATCATAATTGACTTACCACTTTTCCGCGGGAGTTTTTGCCAAATTTCTTCGGTGATCAGCGGCATGAAAGGGTGGAGTAGGCGAAGGGATTCTTCGAGAACTTGTTCTAGAACAGCCTGAGATTCACCACGACGGTCTTTTGAGGCCTCAATGTATTTATCGGCAAAGCTGTGCCAAACGAAGTCATAAAGCTCCTCAGCGGCTTGGGAGAACCTATAGTCAGAAATAGCTTTAGTTACCTTTGCTTTAACTTGATTAAGTTCAGAAAGTAGCGCCTCATCAACATCATTACGTGCAGACCCATAGTTAACCTTATCAGGTTTCATCTCAATGATATAGCGACCGATATTCCATAGTTTATTGGTAAAATTACGCATACCTTTGATTTTGTCCTCGCCAATAGTAGCATCATTGCCAGCACCAGTTCCAAAGACAAGTGCCATGCGCACAGCATCGGCGCCATATTTATCAGCAGCGATTAACGGATCGATAGCGTTACCTTTACTTTTGCTCATTTTTTGACCTTTTTCATCCCGAACTAACCCGTGAAGATAGACGGTCTTAAACGGTGCCTCGTTGGTTACATATAATCCAAGCATAATCATTCGAGCCACCCAAAAGAAAAGAATATCATAACCAGTTTCCATTACAGAAGTTGGGTAGAATTTTTTAAAATCTAAGTCATCTTTTTGCCCATAGCCCAAAGTGGTAAAGGGCCATTGTCCAGAAGAAAACCACGTGTCCAAGGTGTCCTGATCTTGTTGCCAACCAGAATCTTTTGGAGCGTCAACTCCGACAAAAACTTCATTGCCTTTGTACCACACTGGAATTTGATGACCCCACCAAAGTTGACGCGAAATACACCAATCGTGAAGATTTTCCATCCAGTTATAATAAATTTTTTCAAATCGAGATGGAATTATTTTTATTTTCCCCGACTTAACAGCTGAAAGCGCGTCTTGAGCAAGGTTTTTCCCTGAAGTACCTGGTTTATTAACTGCGACAAACCATTGCTTGGAAATAAGCGGTTCAACTACAGTGCTGCAACGCTCGCAGGTTCCAATATTAGTTACATGACGCTCAATTTTATCGAGTAATCCAAGAGATTCAAGTTCCTCAATGATTTTTTTGCGAGCAACATATTTGTCCAGACCAGAGTATTGAGCTGATTTGTCAGTCATTTTATCATCGAACCCTATAACTTGAATTTGCTCGAGTTTGTGACGTTCCCCAATTTCATAATCATTCGGATCATGTGCTGGGGTAATTTTTACCGCCCCTGTTCCGAATTTGGGATCTACGTAAGTATCGGAAATTACTGGGATCTCTCGAGCAATTAGTGGTAAAGTTGCTGTTTTTCCGACGAAATCTTTATATCTTTTATCATCAGGGTTAACAGCGACTGCGGTATCACCCAGCATGGTTTCTGGACGAGTCGTTGCTATAGTAATGAAGGCAGCAGAATTTTTAAGAGGATATTTTATATACCAGATATTACCCTCTTTCTCTTTGTGAATTACTTCAAGATCAGAAAGCACTGTACTACATCTTGGGCACCAGTTGATCATTCTAGTTCCCCGATAAATTAAACCATCATCGTAAAGCTTCTTAAAAGTTGAATAGATAGTTTCTGAGATTTTAGGATCAAGGGTAAATTTTTCTCTGGACCAGTCTAAACTAAACCCCATGGCTTTGAGCTGATCGTACATTTCATTTTTATTCTTTTGGGTAAAAGAGTAAGTTTGTTTGTAAAACTCTTCTCGCCCAAGATCTTCTCTTCTTTTTCCTTCTTTTTCTAATTGCTTTTCATAAACTACCTGAGTCAAAATACCGGCATGATCGGCTCCTGGTAACCAAAGAGTTGACTCACCAAGCATTCGGTGATAACGAACCATAATATCTTCAATCACATACATAGCATGCCCTATATGCAGCCGGCCATTTGCGTTTGGAGGGGGAAGTATGATCGAAAAATGTTTGGTTGAATCATTAGGTTTAAAGAAACCGTTTTCTTCCCAAAACGAGTACCATTTTTCTTCAACATCTTTGTGGTTGTAAATTTTATCCATTTTAGTTTTTGCCTAAGTAAGCGAAGCGATTATATAGATTAATTTAATCAAAGAAAAGACCAGAGTCCGCAGATATCTTTTCCCAAGAAACCGGTTTGTAATTAAAATAAGCTGCTGAAGCTATCATTGCTCCGTTGTCAACACAAAGTTTTGGTAAAGGGGCATATACTTTTCCAGAGAATTTTTCCCTCGCTTTTTCAACCAAGCGAGTATTAGCCGCAACACCGCCAGAGAGTAAAAGTTGTTTTGTTTGGTATTTTTGAGCTGCTTTTAAGGTTTTATTTAGAAGGGAATCAACAATTGCTTCTTGTATTTCAGCTGCGTAGTTGGCAATTTGGGTTTTTGAAAAGGTTTTCCCAGCAGCCAAAGTAGCGACTGCAGTTTTGAGACCGCTAAAGGAAAAATCAAAATCACTACTATTAGCTAAAGGACGGGGGAATAAAGTGTTCAATTTTTTTACCCCAAAAGAGGCTTTTTGGATGGACGGGCCGCCAGGATAGTTAAGACCCAAGACTCTAGCTGTTTTGTCAAAAGCTTCTCCGGCTGCATCGTCCCGAGTGCCGCCTAGCCAGGTAAAATTGCCGTGAGATTCCATTAGAACTAGTTCAGAATGACCGCCAGAAACAATTAAATTTAAATTGGGAAAAATTGGCGGCTCTGTGTTTTCCAACCAATTGGCATAAATATGGCCGACCAAATGGTTTATTGGTACGAGCGGTTTTTTCCAAGAGTAAGAGAGAGTTTTAGCTGTTTCGACACCGATTACTAGGGAGCCAAAAAGACCAGGGCCGTTGGTTACGGCGACTGCATCAATATCATCAGGGGTTAAATCCGCTTCTTGAAGTGACTGAGAAATAACCGGAATCATTGATAAAACCTGTTCCCTAGCAGCAGTTTCGGGGATGATACCACCAGTTTTTGTATGCAACTCTTGAGAGCTAGCAACAGTATTGGAAAGTATTTTTACCCCATCAGAAACAACGCTTGCTGCGGTTTCATCACAGGAAGTTTCGATACCCAAAATTCTCATTAAAACAATTTTAGCATAGAGATTACTTAGGTCTTTCATCAAAGTTATTCAAGAGAGCAAGTTGTTTACAGCTCGGTCAAGGGTGCTTTGGAAGAAGAGTAAACTTTCTGATGAGGCTTAACTCTTGCGGGAATTAAGAACTTTTGAGAATTTTGATCGATATCAGTAAATTCATCAGCTTCAGCAATAAGTTTTGCCGAGGTACTTTTACCAAAAGCAATCACTTCTACCAAGTGACCTTGGTTTTTTAGATATTCAAGAGCAGGCACATAGTCTCCGTCCCCAGACACTAATACGATCACGTCTACCCGAGGACTTAGTCTAATCATGTCTATAACGATTCCAACATCCCAATCCCCTTTTTTTACTCCTCCAGGAAAAATCTGAATGTCTTTACTCTTTACCTCAAAACCAGATTTGCTCAAAGCTTCAAAAAAAGGTTGTTCTTCGGGAATATCAGCACTAATAACATAAGAAAAGGCGCGAATAAGTTGTCGACCAGCAACAGCAGTCTCGAGAATTTTTCCAAAATTAACCTTTGAGTTATACAAATTTTTGGCAGAATAATAGAGGTTTTGAATATCGATAAAAACTCCAACCCTTTGAAATTGATTTTTTATCAAAAATTATCACCACCTTTCTTAAGAATAGAGAGCGCAATTGCTCATAAATCTTAAGCTATGATACCATAAGTAGTAATATCGAAAGGAAAATATGGCAGAAAAAATCACCAAAGCAATAATTCCCGCAGCTGGGCTTGGAACGAGGTTTCTTCCGGCAACAAAAGCAATGCCTAAAGAAATGCTAACGATTGTGGATAAACCTGTGATCCAATATGTGGTTGAGGAGCTGGTTGCCTCTGGAATCGAGGACATAATTATAGTAACGGGTAGTGCTAAAAGACCCATAGAGGATCATTTTGATAGGAGTTTTGACCTAGAAGACTTTCTCGAAAAAGTTGGTAAGGCAGATAAGGCTGAAGAAATTCGCAGAATTGCCACAATGGCAAATTTTGTTTATGTACGACAAAAAGGTCCGATTGGCAATGCAACACCGGTAATCAATGCCAAGCATCTGGTTCGTAACGAACCTTTTATTGTAATTTGGGGTGATGAGTTTATTTACTCACCTAAACCTCGAGTCAAGCAACTTATTGAAGCTTATGAAAAATATAATGCAAGTGTTATCAGTGGGGTCAGAATTGAAGATCGTGAAAATCTAAGTAAGTATGGTATTGCCAAACTCAAGCCTGTAGAAGGAAATGTTTTTCAAATTGAGGAGATTGTTGAAAAACCTACGATTGAGGAAGCACCCTCTGATATCGCGACTCATGGAGCCTATCTTTTTACCCCATCAATTTGGAAATATCTAGACAATTTGGTTCCAGGAAAATCAAACGAACTTTGGCTTTCTGATGCGATTGGGCAATTGATAAAGAATGAACCGGTGTATACAGCTTTGATTGAGGATGGGCGTTATTATGATGTGGGTGATAAATTGGGTTTTATTGAAGCTAACATTGAGTTTGGTTTAAGAAACGAAGCTACCAGTACAAAATTGAAGGAATATTTAATTAAATTGCGAGATTTAGAAAAACACTAGAATGATTCCTGCCAAGGCTTTTATAGTTAGTTTACTCGTTTTCGTAATCACCCTTTTTGCGGTTTATTTAACCCTTAGCTTTATCTTTCCTAAGCAAAAAGCACCAGAGCCAGTTTTTTTACGAGTAGTTGGTTTTTGGGACACAGAAGTTTTCAACGTAGTTAAAAAAGAGTTTCAGGACAAGCATCCTGAAGTTACGATTGAATACGAGAGAAAGAACCCAGATCGTTATTATGCAAATTTGAAAGCTGATCTAACTAAAAAAACTCTAGGACCAGACTTATTCTGGTGGCACTCGAGCTGGGGTCCGGCACTAAGAAATAATTTAGCAGCACTGCCTGAAGGTGTGATGAGTCAGAAAACATATGAAAGCACTTTTTATCCAATTGCCAAGACCGACCTTCGTTTAAATGGATCATATCGAGGCTTTCCACTTGAATTTGATGGTTTAGCGCTTCTATATAACAAAAAAACCTTTGCTAGCCGGAATTTTTTAGAGCCGCCAAGAACTTGGACAACTTTGTACCAAGACTACTCCCCCTCACTAACAAGCAATGATAAAAAACAAATTTTTACATCAGCTATTGCTCTTGGTTCGGTTAAAAATGTCGAAAATTTTTCTGACATTCTAGGTCTATTTTTACTGCAGAACGGAGTTACTTTCGTTAAAGATGGGAAACTAGAAATGTATAAAAATAAGGAACGAGAGTCTAACAAACTTGCAATTGATGCAATTAATTTTTATTTTTCCTTTTCCAATAAAGCACGAACATGGGACAATACGTTTCCAAATAGTGTCGAAGCCTTCGCTAGGGGCAAAACAGCTATGATTTTACTTCCTTTACATAAAATACATAAATTACTCGAGTATTTAAAAGAAGGAAATTTAACCCTCGATTTTGCGGTTGAACCAGTACCTCAATTGCCAGACGCTCAAGCTATAACTTGGGGAAGTTATTGGTCATTAGGAGTTGCACAGAATAGTAAAAAGCAAGAAGCTGCTTGGCAGTTCGCAAAATATTTACTCGAACCTGAATCACTCAGAAAAGTTTACCAAAACGAAACTCAAGTAAATGGTTTTGGTAGGGCTTACCCTCGGGTTGAAATGGCCAAGGAACAGACAACACACCCATATTTGGCTGCGTATTTAGCTGGGGCTATGAATGCAAAGAGTTGGTATTTGCAGGACGATACTTTTGACGAAGGTCTCAACAGTGACTTAATTAAGATTTTTAAAAAATATATGATAGTTGCCGAAACCTCTTCAAGCTTAGAAAATAATCTTAAGAAGCTAGCCGCAGAGATAGAACCTTTGCTAAAAAAATATGGGGTTATAACCACCTTAGCTCCAAAATAAAATCGCCACAGGTCTTTAGGCTTGACAAGAAAAAAACAAATGAGTAATATACTTTAGCACCTAAGTTACTAGAGTGCGAATAGATTAAATTCAATTAACCCATAGAAAGTTAAGGAGGTAATATATTTTATGGCTAAGACTGCAAAAATTAAGCCTTTAGCGGGCTACGCTTTAGTAAAACCTGAGGAAAGCGAGGCAAAGACTGCTTCGGGACTATATTTACCAGAGAATGCTCAAGAGCGACCAGCGCGAGGAATTGTCGTCGCTGTTGGTGCTTCAGTTAGACACTCTAATCACGAAGAAAAAGCCCAGTTTAGCGTTGGAGATTTGGTAATTTACAAAAAATGGGGCGGAGATGAATTAAAGATTGAAAGTGAAGAGTTTAAATTAGTTAAGTTTGAAGATGTAATGGCAATAGTCGAATAAGTTATTAAGGAGGATTATAAAGAAAAATGGCAAAACAAATTATTTATAGTGAAGAAGCTCGGAAAAAACTGCTTGAGGGTGTTAATAAATTAGCGAATGCTGTTGCGACTACTCTCGGTCCAAAAGGACGAAATGTGGCTATCGATAAAAAATGGGGAGCTCCCAATGTTATTCATGATGGAGTAACAGTTGCAAAAGAAGTTGAGTTGGAAGACCCGTTCGAGAATATGGGAGCGCAACTGATTAAAGAAGCGGCTAGCAGAACAAACGATGTCGCTGGTGATGGGACAACAACGGCCACAATCCTTGCTCAAGCCATTGTTGAGGAGGGTTTGAAAAACATTGCTGCTGGAACTAATCCAATGATTCTACGCAAGGGTTTAGAAAAAGCAGTGGAAGCTGTAGTCGAGCAGCTAAAGAAAACTGCTAAAAAAGTCAGTGGTAAGGAAGATTACACGCAAATAGCGACAATTTCAGCGGCTGATGAAACAATCGGAAAATTAATTGCTGAAGCGCTTGATAAAGTTGGTCCAGATGGAGTCGTTACTGTTGAAGAGTCTCGTGGTATTGAAACAAATTGGGAACACCGTGAAGGAATGGAGTTTGATCGAGGTTATGCTTCTCCGTACTTTGTGACCGACAGTGCCAAAATGACAGCTTCGATTGAGAACCCACACATTTTGATCACTGACAAAAAGATAACCGCGATAGCTGACCTACTTCCTTTACTTGAAAAATTAGTACAATTAACTAAGGAATTGGTAATTATAGCCGACGATGTTGAGGGTGAGGCCTTGGCAACATTGGTGCTTAATAAAATTCGTGGAACTATGAATATACTGGTGGTCAAAGCTCCGGGTTTTGGTGATCGACGTAAAGAGATGCTTGAGGATATAGCAATACTTACAGGTGGAACTGTGATTAGTGAGGACACGGGTATTAAATTTGAATCAGTAACACCTGACATGCTCGGTAAGATAGATCGAATTACAAGTGATAAAGACAATACTGTACTGGTTGGTGGTAAAGGTACTAAATCTAAAATCGAAGCCAGAATAACCCAAATTCGATCTCAGATCGAAAAAACAACCAGTGACTTTGACAAAGAAAAATTGCAGGAACGGTTGGCAAAACTTTCCGGTGGGGTTGCAGTTATCAATGTTGGTGCGGCAAGTGAAGTCGAGATGAAGGAAAAGAAAGAGCGGGTTAATGATGCGGTTCAAGCTACAAAAGCGGCAATTGAAGAGGGTTATGTGGTTGGTGGGGAGGTAGCTTTAATTAGAGCTGCAAAAGCGACCTTAGAAAAATTTAAACTAGAAGGGGATGAGCAAATTGGGGTGGATATTGTCAAAAGAGCTGCTGAAATGCCAATCCGCAAACTAGCGGAAAATGCTGGTGAGGATCCAGGATGGGTGTTGCGAAAAGTGAGTGATAGTAATGATGCAAATTTTGGTTTCAATGCTTTGACAGGCAAATTTGAGGATTTGGTCAAAGCTGGTGTTATAGATCCAGTAAAAGTAACACGCAGCGCGGTTCAAAATGCCGCCAGTGTAGCGATGATGATTCTGACAACCGAGGCGTTGATAACAGACATCCCAGAGAAAAAAGAACCTGTTGCAGCAGGTGGTGGGATGCCAGGTGGTATGGATGGTATGGGTTATTAATCAAAATAAAATTTAGTTTAGAAAAAGAGGCACAAAATAGCCTCTTTTTCTTTGACTTGTTTGCTTCTTGATAAACTAGGTATTAATTGCTAGACTGATTAATAATCTAGATGAGCCTTAGTTCAAAGCGTTACAAAGGATCTTCTCTTAGCTTTAACGACGTTTTCTTGCCTCCTGTAACTGGTTCAAATGTCTTTCCAGACAACGTTGATCTTTCAACACGACTTACTCAGAACATAAAAACTAAACTCCCTTTTTGGACTGCTGCAATGGATACGGTAACTTCCTCTACTATGGCAATTGCAATTGCTAGGTTGGGTGGTGTTGGAGTCATTCATCGTAACTTTTCAATCGAGGATCAGGTTGAAGAGGTCATTGCCGTTAAGAGATCTCAAAGTGGAATGATCACCAACCCAGTTACTGTTACTGAAGCAACAACACTAGCTGAGGTTGAACAGTTAAGTGCTCGCTATAAAAATTCTGGATTTCCTGTCATTGACTCTAGAACGAAAAAACTTTTGGGGTTAATAACCAATCGAGATACCAGACTACATTCGCCAAAAACCTTAGTTAAAGAAGTTATGACCCCCAGACCAAAACTTCTGACTCAACAATCAAACACAACAAGTGAAGAAGCGTTAAAATTTTTTATAAAGAACAAGTTGGAAAAGCTTCCTTTAGTTGATAAGAATGACAATATAGTTGGTCTTTATACCTGGAAGGACGTCGCTAAAAAGCAACAATATCCTAATGCTTCGCTTGATCATCAAGATAGATTATTGGTGGGGGCCGCTATAGGAGTTTTTGGTGACGATTTGTTGCCTAGAGCACAAGCTCTGGTAGATGCAGGTGTTGATATTTTAGTAATGGATGCAAAAAACGGTCATCATCAATCAAGTCTCAAAGCACTTGAAGTATTAAAAAACAAATTTCCAAAAATAGAAATTGTACCTCCAAATGTGGTTACGGCTAAAGGAGCTTTAGCACAAATAAAACGTGGAGCAGCTGCGATAAAGGTTGGTATTGGTGTAGGCTCGATTTGTACAAGTACTGATGTAACCGGAGTCGGAATGCCCCAGTTTAGCGCAGTATTGGAAGTTTCCGAGGCAATAGTTAAAAAGAATATCCCAGTGATAGTAGATGGTGGCCTCCGCTCTTCTGCAGATATTATAAAAGCGTTTGTTGCCGGATCAAGTTCAATTATGTCTGGTAGATTGTTTGCCGGAACAGATGAAACTCCTAATGAACCTTTATCGGAAGATCCAAATTTTAAACTTTATCGTGGCATGGGTTCATCTGGAGCTCAATCTGGTCGGTATTCTAGCCGTTATTTGCAAAACCGCGTTCCCGAAGGAGTCGAATCAGCAATACCGTTAAGAGGGCCTGTAGAAAAAATTGTAGCTACATTAGTTGTTGGGATAAAAACCTCCATGTGCGAACTCGCATCAGTGAAGGTAAAGGATTTATGGAAGCGGGAGTTTCGCCAATATACCCCGTCAGGTATTTCTGAGTCACATCCGCACGATATTATTTTGTTGGAAGAAATGCGTCGATCTACGCAGTAGAAATACCCCTTGAAAAATTTCTAAAGGATAAGCTAGAATAGCATAATCTTATGGCAAGAGCTAAAAAACAAACAAATTCAGAGATTTCTGAAAAAAGAAAATCTCCAACCACCAGAACAAAGCAAACAAAAAAGAAAGGCACAACTTTAAATTTCAAAAAATATTTTGAAGCGGTTAGAAGTAATCTGCAAAAAAACCGAACTCTTTATTCGCGTTACTTAATTGTAATCGGAATTGTTTTACTTGTCGGAATGTTTGCTTTTTGGAAAAAGGATTGGTTTGTAGTCGCAACAATAAACAATCAACCAGTTACTTCAATTGAATTTTACCAAAACCTCAAGGCTAAAAGCGGTCAAGAGGTTCTTGATCAAATTATTCGCGACAAGATAATCTCACAAGAAGCAGCTAGCAAAGGGATAATAGTAAGCCCAAGTGACATTGATAAAAAAGTTAAGGAGGTTGAGGACCAGGTTGGCGGTAAAGAAGAATTGAAAGCAGCTTTAACCAGTCGTAATATTACTGAAAATGATTTTAGAAATCAGATAAAAATTCAGCTTTTAGTTGAGAAGCTTTTGGAGAAAGATATTAAGGTTTCGGAAAAGGAAATCGATGATTACATTGCTCAAAACCCAGAGGATCAATTTGTAAAAGGCGCTGATCCAAAAGACAAGAAGGTTCGTGAAGAAATTAGCAAGACGATCAAATCAAATAAACTTAACGAGAAATTTCAAACCTGGTATTCAGAACTAGAGAAAAAAGCGAAAATTAGCAAGTTCATTTAAATTATTTTTTTAAGGAAATATAATTTAAAGGATTTACGGTTCTACCATCCTGATAAAGTTCAAAATGGAGATGAGACCCGGTCGAATTTCCTGTTGATCCTACTCCACCCACTATAGTGTTTTCTTTAACAGTCTGTCCTACGACAACATCAATTCGTGAGAGGTGAGCATATTTTGAGACATATCCAAGATTATGCTTAATCTCAACAGTATTTCCAAACCCCCCTGTTGCCCATCCCGCAAAGATAACCTCACCTTCAGCAAAGGATTTAATAGGAGAACCTTGTGGCTTTGGAATATCGATTCCACGATGATGGTTTGAATAATAAGTTGAAATGTACCCAAAAACTGGAGCTTTAAATTCTGGTACAGCCTCAACAGTCACAGACTCTTTTATCGAGACTAAAGCAGTTTCGGTTTGGTTTTGAAATACCCTTTCAGGGATGTCAGCATTGACGAAAGTACTTGGGGCTAGGAAAAGATAAATAAGAGCGGTAAATGTAATAAACAGAGAACGAAGTAACAAAAGCCTATTTCTGGGTCGAAGAATAGTTGTTAATTTGATTAGAAAAAGTAAATCCGAAAAAATATCAGCGAGATAATTTACAATGGTTTTTAAAACCATTTTTACAACCGATTCGGTTTGTAAAACTAACCTATTAAATTGGTGCTTCTTCAGGGGCAGACCGCAGGCAGTAACAATTGCGGTGAGAATTAGTTTTAACATAAATCCTCCCAAGCGGGAGGAACAAAAAAACCTTCCACAAATTTGGAAGGACCGACGTAGTCTAACAGAAGTATTATAGGATGTCAACTCTTTGGGGTATGGTTTATGTTGGAGGCGTCGAGGGGAATTGAACCCCTGTAAAAGGTTTTGCAGACCTCTACCTAGCCACTCGGTCACGACGCCTTAAACTTGCCAAACTTGGATTATACATTAAACATAATCATCACCACGTTTGGAATATACGAAAGTGTGTAGTTTCTACTGGATTCGAATTATAGCACAATTAGCCACAGGCTAATTAAATTCTGCTTTCACATGCTCCCAAGTTTTGCTAGCTGCTTCAGAGAGCCCGGTTTGATCCTCTCTGGTTAAATAACCAACAACACTCACTGCTTTGGTCTGCTTTTTATTTTCCCATTCAGTCTGGTTTAAAATATAAATTTTACCACTCTCATCTATAAGAGCGTCAAATTTTTCCTCAATACTATTGAAGGTTTTTTGAACGTAATCTATTCCTTGAACCCAATCTAGTATATTTTTTGATAAGTTGGAGTGCGGGTTCGATAATTTAAATAATGAAATTTTATCGGTCCCGGTAAGTTTTGTAACCGTTTCAAATGGGTTTAACGCCAAATAGACAACAGCGGAGAGTTTGTAACCATCCTCAAGATTTATCGGAACTTGTCTGTCGATATATCCAGCTTTCTTGAAGGTTATCTCATGAACCCCCTTGTTTAACGAAAGCTTCAAAGGAGTTTGACCCATATCTTTCTCACCGATAAATACCGTTGCTTTTTCCGGTCGTGAGAGTAAGGAAACAGTTTTATTACCAGGTTGGAAATAAAGACTTTCCCCTGCAGAAAAGGAGAGGTTGGGGGCAAGATCGAGATCAATTGTACTGACAGTTGACGTTGTTAGCGTTGTTGCAGTTTTCCAGGAAAAACTGTTTTGGCCAGAGTTCAATAACTTAATCGTAACTAAGTGATCACCTAACGGTAGATCCTTTCGATAAAGAGGTGATGTTCCGATCAATTCCCCATCAAGAAAAACCTGAGCCTTTTGATTGGAAGTATTTACAGATAGCTGGCCAATTTTTGGAGTAAGTTTGTTTTGAATAAAATTAAAAACAAATAATCCTACCACGGAGATAAAAACTATTAAAACTGTCAGACTAAGTAGTGTCCGCATAATTAAAACGTAAGTAACAGTATATCCTAAATGATTAGGGAAGCCTTACTTGTGATTGAGTATTAAAACTGCTAATTTTAAATTAATGCCAAAAATTTCCGCTCTTAAGTTTATTGACGAGGCAATTATACCAATTGCGTTAATAATTGGTACAAAATTTCTTAGTATACTAATTTTAACAATTATTTTGGGTTTTAGTTGGAGTTTTGATAGCGAGGTTAAAAACCGGTTACTTTTCTTCTCATTTGATCACTTCAACGATTTGATTATTGTGAGCAATATCTCCGATCTAGCAGCGCTAGTGATTAGCAGTGTTGGTTTTTCATGGGTAATACTAAGATCTAGGACTTTTAGGAAGGACCTAATTCATCCTGTGACGGAAGTTAAATTACGTCAGAAGTCACAAGAGGGTCTTATTTTAAGTGCCGAGGAAAGTTTACATCAAGAATCAGTGTGGCTAGTTGCTTCTTGGTTTCTAATGTTTTTTGTACTTAACAATGTTTTGGTTGGGACTACTTCGTTTTTTGTTCTTGGTATTGGAATTGGAATAAACACGGCTCTTACACTAGCGTTTTATAGAGATTTGGTAAGAGATTACCCAGAAAAAACGTAGAGTAAGATAAATGAAGTGAGTACCCAAATCGAGGTGGCTACAAATAGCGGAAGATCTTTTAGCAATATTTTTTCAGGAGACTCCCCTTCCTTTTTTTCGAAGATTAGATACAAATAGCGGAAGATTCCATAAACTACAATTGGAATTGTGAACATTAGCCAACGTGGGTTTGTTAGGGTAGTTGGTAAATAATTTATAATCGGGCTTAGATTGTCAGCACGACCACTATTAAAGGTAAACAAACTGTAGGTTAATAAACTTGCCACAGCCATCATAAAAGTAAGCCCATCGAGAAAATTGATTGGGTAGTGGCTAAGGATTTCTCGATGCTTCACTGCTTGTTGGTGTGTTAAAAGTGTGACTTCACTACGTCTTTTTCCAACTGCAAGAAACAAGGAGACCATCATTACAGTTAGAATTAACCAGGAAGATAGTGGTTCAGAGATAATAAAGGATCCAGCGAACACCCGAAGCATAAAAGAAAAGGAAATAGCCATAATGTCAAGAATAATTAACCGTTTAAGAAAGAAACTATAAAGTATTTGTACAGTGACAAAAAGAATTGAAGTGGCGAATATTAAATCTGAAATCAAAAAAGCCAAACTTAGAGCAAGCAGTAAAAGAAAAAATGCGGTTGAAACTATAATTTTTTGTGATAATAAACCACTAGCAAGAGGTCGGTTTTTTTTAGAAAAATGAACCTTATCAGCCTCTTGGTCAACTAAATCATTGATCAGATACATAGCTGAAGACAAGAGACAAAAGATAAAGAATAGGAATGCAACCGAGGAAACATCCTCACTGTTCAAAAGTCGGCCACCAAAGAAAATCGCTGCAAAAACAGAAAAATTCTTCAACCATTGTCTTGGTCTTAACGAAATTAGTATGTAATAAAAAGTTTTACCGAGATTTATCATGGAGTTTGAGCCCCGTCTTTTTAAGAATTACAAAGCTTGTAAATAAAAGAGAAAAGATTATAGTCCCTAAGATCAAGATCGCAAAGAATTTTTCTTGAGTATCCAGATTAATAGCTAAGACTCCAAGAAGTAAAGTTAGAAAATAGTAAAGAAAACAGATTTGTGGAATAGACCAACCCATTTTTAGCAATTGATGATGCAGATGAAACGAATCTCCCCAAACCGGGGATTGGCCTCTTAAAACTCTTCGAGTAACCGCCCAAATACTATCAACTAAAGGTATAAGTAAAACTAAAAGAGCTGTGGCCAACTTCGCACCTGAGAGTATTGCCAAAACTGCTATCAAAAATCCAGCTAAACTTGATCCTCCATAACCAGGCATGATTTTTTGCGGGTAGAAACTCCAAGGTAAAAAACCCAAGAATGCCCCCGCCGCGGCAAGAGCAATAACGGCAACTGTAAATTGATTGGGGTCTGAAGTAATTAGTTGGCTGGAAACAATTGCTAAAATAGTTAGGGTTATTACGGCTATTCCTGGAAGTTGACCATCAACCCCACTAGACCAGTTTAAAGCATTCATAATCCAAATAATCCAAAAGAAAGCGACAATATCTGCAATGAGAATAATTGAATGAGTACCAGCAAAAAACCCAAAGAAACTAGGTAGTGAAAAATAGTAGATAATTGAATCCAGCTGTACAAAACCACCGAAGGGGTTGGTAAAGTTAGTAATTCCAACACCAGCACCGACTACGATACCTGCAACCAGAATATTCGTTACCAAACGTAGGTACGGGCTTAGGTCATATAGATCGTCCAATAAACCAACTAAGACAATTATCAAACCAGATAGGAGAATACCGATTAAGCTTTTTGAAACAGAAAAAGCACCACTCAGAATATTGATAACGATAATACTAAAGGAGAAACCAATAAAGGTTGCAATACCACCGCCACGTGGTATAGGTTTTTTATGAATAACAGCCGGGTGATTTCGAGCTGGGTCATCCACAAAACCAAATTTAAATCCTAACCGAATGATGAACGGGGTTATCAAAAAAGTGGTCAAAAATGAAATAACAAGTGTAATCCAAAGCCACATGACTAACTCACAACCAGGAGTATTTTATAAACGGCAGATAGCAATACTAGTGAAATAAATAAGGACCCGACAGAGAGAATTCGTGCTAAGGTTGGTCGTTGTTCATGTACAAACTGAGCTAGCGCAAAATTCAAAACAAACGAGCCAAACCCTATTGCTGGTATAACCCACAAAAAAACAGGGTTCGCCAATCGGTTTTCTCCCCAATTTTTCGAAAACCATAGAGGAATTAAGGATGGTAAATTGTTGTGGATAGAAATCAACAATACTCCAAGCAGTACTATGAAAAAATTAATAAGAAATAAAAAAGAATCAAGATGCTTAAATGGGTTTACGAAAATAAATTTTGACATTGTTTTCTTGGGCGGTGAGATTATAAGATTTATTTAATAATCTGTCCAATTCCTCAAGTTTTCTGCTGTTCAAATCGCGCAATATAATAGCTGGTTTTTGAACTTCGATATCAGTCAAAATTTCATCAACATCATTAAATTGCTCAGAAAGTATTTTTACAGAAGCCGCTCTCCTCTCTGCTAAAAAGTAGATCGAAGACTGATTTCCAGCGACAAAGATATAGTCCTTGGAGGAAGTTTTCCCTTTAATAAAATAAGCGAGTGAATAAGATTGTTGTATATCATTGCCGAAAGATTCGAAATATTTTTCAGTAGCTGTAGACCCTTCTGTGAGATTTGCAAAACTATACGCGATAAAAGCTGGGTAATAGTTTGGTTTCAGAGGAGAGTTAATTAAAAACATCAATGCTAAACCTGCAAGTATTGGTAAGACTAACAAAAATTGAGGGTTAAATTTAGAAAATGTGCGGGTTTGCTTTATTAATAAGAGCAAACCGATAATAATAGCTGGTAAGTATAATGAAAAGTTAATCTGATTTGTACCAAAATACGGTAAACCGAAAAGTAGGGTAAATGAAAAAATAGTTACAGTAAAGTATTTTTCACTGAAGAATCTTTTTAAAATTAAGGCTGCTAATAAAAAACCAATTATAAAATAAATTGATAAAAGAAATTTTATCGACCAGATATTTTTACCAAATAATAGAAAGGCTGTTTTTATAAAAGCAACTGCAGGTAGATCAAGAAACATTAAAGTAGCCTCTTTAGGTAATAAGCCAGAAGAGTATGTTATCAGGTAAGCTTCTCGATTATTCATTAATGGTTCAAACAAAATCGGAAACCGTAAGAGAAAAAGAAAAATGCTGCAGAAAATAATTATTTTATTCTTAATTATTACATTGGAAATCGTATTTATTTTAGCGGAATAGTTATTTCTTTTTACCATCAAATTTTTCAGTTACTTTATACTCCAATCGTTTTCCAAATAAAAGTCTGGTATGAGCATCCATTCCTGGAAGGGCTCCGAAAATAAAGCCAGTAATTGGCAAAGTAAGATATTGAAGAATTGTAACGATGATAAATGGTTTTTTTATGTTTTGTGGTCTAGGTGGTCTCAGTAGCCAGTCGATGATGATTATGCAAATAAGAAATACAGTACTTCCTGTAAGAATTATTCCTGAGAGTTTTGGTAGGTAGAAACCAAGTGTTGTGTAGCGAAGTTCTGTATTAAGTAAAGGCGGAATGCTGGCACCAAGAGTGATGACCCACCAATTGACTGGCCAAAGTAAATGTTGTTCCATGGCTCGGATGAATCTTAGAATGAAGTTTGGAATAGAAACACTTTTTCTATGTTTAATAAATTGCGAAAGGGCGTAGCTGATATCTATTACACCCCAAGCCCAACGACGGTTTTGCTGATACTGTGCTAAAAGGGAGGACCAATAATTGGGCCCTTCAGTTGCGTCTCCATATAGAGGTAGAAATACAGGTTCAAGTTCGACTTGACCATCGGTTGCGAAGAAGGCTTTGAAAAATAAATGCCAATCCTCACTAATTACGTCAGTATCCCAAAAACCCGTTCTTTCTAATAGGACCCAGCTCCCTGTGTAAGTCGAATAAATAAAATTTGATCGAGCACGCATCAATTCGGCAACACCCATGACTGAATAAAGTGTATGAACGACGCGCACAGGAAGAGGTACACGCCAAATATTATTGTAAAAAACCAAGGCCCCTTGCCAAAAGCGGATGTAACGATTGGGGTTTTCCAAAAATAAATAAGTAACATTAGAAAAGTATTTTGGGTGGATAGAAACATCGGCATCACAAGAGGTGAGGGTTAGAAAGTCTTTATCCAAATTCTTTTCGGCAATAAAATCCTTAACGATTCCAACTGCGTAGTTCTGGTTTGAACTTTTCCCAGCCACTTCACCCTCTTTCAAAGTGTGGACAGTTATTAAAAACCCAAAGAAGTTGTTTTCAAATTTTACTTTTAACTCATTTGCTTTTGGTAGAAAAGCGCTATCTCGATCTTCCCCCGCTAATACGATTACAAGATTCTTTGAAGGAAATTCTTGCTCAGATAAAAACGACAAAGTTCTATCAAGGACAGCTAAAGGTTCTTTATAGGTAGGAATAAAGACTATGTGTTTAACCTTTTCATAATCGTTATGTTTTTTTGCCAATTTTTGTAACCAGTCTATTTTTGTAGTTTGGCGAATTTTTAGATACGATCTGATTGAATTAATCCCAAGAGTGGCAGCTTTGTACAGGAAGTAAATATCAAAAATTAAAATAAAATAAACGACAATAGTCGGGAGGAAAAAGGAAGCCCAAAAAGGTGCCGTTAATAGGAACCATCCTAGTAGTGGCGTTATTATCTCGCTAAAGCGAATCCAAAATCTACTCATATGTCAAAAAGTTTACGGGCATTATTTGATGTAATTGAAACTATTTGTTCTAGACTAACCTTTCGTTGCTTAGCAATTTCTTGAGCAACCAAGAGGATGTTTATTGGTTCGTTTCGTTGTCCACGAAGTGGTTCAGGAGCAAGATAAGGCGAATCTGTTTCAATTAAAACTTTACTTTCGTCTAAGGTTTTTGCAGCCAATCTCATATGATCGTTATTTTTATAAGTTAAATTCCCAGCGAAAGAAATTAAAAGCCCTAATTCGACAAATTTACTAGCTAGCCTTTCGTCTCCCATAAAACAGTGAACCAATCCTTTCAAAGGTTGGTAATGTTTAATCACACTATATAGTTCATCATACGCGTCTCGACAATGAAACAGAATAGGTTTTTTGTATTTAATAGCAAGTTCAAGTTGTGGGATTAATATTTTGGTTTGTTTGGTTATATCTGATTTTGGATAACCGGTGTATTGATATTTATCAAGACCGATTTCTCCTATAGCCACGACTTTTTCCGCATGGATTAATTTTTCCAATTTGGTTAAATAATTGTTGTCCCAGTTATCCACATGGTGCGGGTGAACCCCAACGGCAGCGTAGAAATTAGAAACTTTGTTTGCAAGAGCAATAGCTTTTTCAGAGGAGATCAAGTCAGCTCCAGGATTAATTATTGCGTCGAGTTGCTCTGAATTTCTTTTAATCACATCCTCTTGATCCATATCAAACTTTTCAAATTGAAGATGGGCATGAGTGTCGATAGGTTTCATAATCTATTTTCTTGGGAAAAGTGGCTTAGTAGACTTTATTTTGCTCTTTGAAAACTGTAGTCGAATTTTTTCAGCAGTATCAGGGATAAAGGGGAGTAACAGTTCTTGAATCTCGATTACCTGTAAGATCAGATTTTCAACGATTGCAGCAGCGGCTTCTTTATCAGTTTTGACTAATTCCCAAGGTTTTGTTGACTCCAATTTCTTATCAGCGTCTTTAATTTTTTTCCAGATATATTCCAATGCTTGGTGAAACTCTAGCTTGTCCAAATGAATCCGAAAAGTAGAATCAAAAAGAGGTGTTTTATTTTCCCTGACTCCGGTTAGATCTAGACTTTCAGCCAATTTTGCCACCCGAGAGACCAAATTCCCTAAACCGTTAGCGAGATCAGAGTTATAAATTTCTCGTAAACGCTCCAAGGAAAAATCACCATCATGACCAAAAGGTAGCTCTTTAAAAAGAAAATATCGAAGAGTGTCAAGCCCAAATTCCTCAGAGACTTTTATTGGGTCTATCGCGTTACCTAAAGATTTACTTATCTTTGTACCGGTGATAGTAAAGAAACCATGGGCAAAAATTTTCTTAGGTAAATAGTTTTCAAAACCAGCAGCTAGAAGCATTGCGGGCCAAATAACAGCGTGAAAGCGTAATATGTCCTTACCAATAATGTGCACATCAGCAGGCCAAAATTCTTTTGACGTTGTGGAATAGTAACTTAGAAGTGCGTCAAACCAAACATAAATGACCTGGTTTTGATCGAATGGGACTTTTATACCCCAGCTAGAACCTTCTCTGGAAATTGAAATATTCTCCAAACCAGACCTAACGAATGAAACAACCTCATTACGTCTTTCTGTCGGAAGAATAAAGTCAGGGTTTTTCGAATAAAGCTCAAGAAGCTGCTTCGAAAAATCTTTAAGTTTGAAAAAATAGTTTTTCTCTTTCAAGAGTTGGGGTTTTGTTTTGTGGTCTGGACAAACCCCACTCTCATCTAGATCAGATTCTTTGATGAAAGCTTCATGTCCAACACAATAAAGACCTTCGTAAACACCTTCCTCGATATAGCCGTTGTCATAAATTTTTTGAAAAAAATCCTGGACAAATTTTGCATGGTCTATATTTGTTGTCCTGACAAATTTAAATTCCCCATCAGCAATTTGAAGTTTTCCCCAAGTTGATTGCCAATTAGCAACCATACCAGAGGAATAGTCTTCTACAGTTACACCCCGTTTCTTAGCTGCATCAAGTGTCTTTTGTGAGTTTTCGTCACTACCAGTTAGAAGCAGGGTTTTTTCGCCAAGAAGTTTATGATAGCGAATTAAAATATCAGCCGCAAAAGTAGCATAAGCATGTCCAATATGTGGTAAATCATTTATATAATAGATTGGTGTTGTAACAAAAAACTTCTTGCTCATATTAAAAATTAGTGCCCAAAAAGTATCACTTTCGTTCACATTTTCGGATACTAATGTCCGAAAAAGTAGATCTCAACCAAGACCAAAGCAGACACCAACAGAATTACATTCAAAGGGTTGGCAAAATCCAATGTTTTTAGTAAACCAAACCCGACAAAAGCAGCCGCAATGAGAATCCCGTGCCTTAAGCTTCGTAGAAAAATTAGCCTCGGTTTGTGAATAGAACCTAAGTCAGTTATTCGAGTTTTCTTCAGTCTTAAATTGCCGAACCAGTATAGCACTAGGGTAACTGTGCCAACAAGGCTAAGGAAAGCGGAAATGAAAAAATAAGCAAGGTTGATGGGAATAAGCGACCCATTTTGAACTGGAGACACAAAATAGACCGTAAATAACAAGACAATCAAACTGAGTATTGTCAAAATTGTTGTCGGTATGAGAAACAGAGTCATGTAATTTATACTAGAGCTTTCACACCTTGTTTTACAAGCAAAGCTAGCTCTGCTACTATCAGGACAGTTTATGGACCTACAAACACTAATTATTATTATCGCTGTTGTACTTGGGTTTGGAATTATTGTTCTTTTTCGACAACTCCAAGAGTTAAAAGAAAAGAATTCAGATAGCGAAAGTACAAAGGTTTTGACAGAGTGGTTAAAAGGGATGCAGTCGTCAGTCGATAAAAGCACTGAAACAATGCAGCAGAGACTAGATGCTACCAACAAAGCTATAAATGAACGGCTCGATAACGCGGCTCGAGTAATTGCCGGTGTTGGTAAAGAAGTTGGGCAGATGAGCGAAATCGGACGCTCCATGAAGGATTTACAGGATTTTTTGCGCTCACCCAAACTACGAGGAAATATCGGTGAGCAAGTTCTTAAAGAGCTTTTGGGACAGTTTTTACCAAAAGAAAGTTTTCATTTACAGTTTCGCTTCCGAAGTGGTGAGATAGTCGATGCGGCAATCAAAACAGAATCCGGAGTCATCCCTATAGATTCCAAGTTCCCAATGGAAAATTTCCAAAACATGATGAAAGTAGAGACGGAAGCTGAAAGAAAAGTTTTTGAGAAAGATTTTACTCGAGATGTAAAAAAGCATATCGATGATATCGCTAGAAAATATATTTTACCGGAAGAAGGGACAATTGATTACGCACTGATGTATGTACCGAGTGAGCCAGTTTACTATGAAATGATGAGCAATATTCCCGAACTCTCTGACTATGCGCACAAAAAAAGAGTTTTGCCCGTTTCTCCATCGACTTTTTATGCATATATGAGAGCTATCTTAATGAGTTTTGAGGGAAGAAAGATCGAAGAGCGGGCTCGGGCCATTCTTGGAGCATTAAGAGGGATCAAAGGTGAGAGTGAAAAATTTGGTGAAGCTTTAGGGGTACTTACCAAGCATATTAACAATGCTAAAAATACTTCTGATCTAGTCAACTCCAGATACCTTACTCTAAACTCCAAAATTGAGACAGCACAGGGTTTGAAGGGAAAAGACGATTCTCCAGCTCTCGAAGAACCAGAAACCTTGCCCCTTGAAGAAGCGGAAGAAGTCCTTGAAAAATAACTTTTTAAACCTGAAATAAATTTCCTTCTAAAAAACATTGATGTTAAAATAAATTTTTCATGAGTAAAATACTAGAGGGTTTAAATAAAGAGCAATTTGAAGCTGTAAAAACTGCAAAAGGACCTTTGTTAGTTATTGCTGGTGCAGGGACTGGGAAAACGGCGGTAATTTCTCGGCGTATCGCCTATCTGATTGAAAAAAAACTAGCTAAACCTTCTGAAATCCTAGCCCTAACTTTTACGGAAAAAGCCGCTGCTGAGATGGAAGAGAGGGTCGATGTTCTGGTTCCCTATGGTTACATCGACACTTGGATATCGACATTTCACGCTTTTGGCGATCGTATTCTTCGTGAGAAAGCTTTGGAACTTGGTTTGCCTACTGATTTTAAAGTGCTAACAAAACCTCAGCAAATACTTTTTGTCCGACAAAATCTCTTTGCCTTTGATCTTAAGATATATCGACCACTTTCCAACCCAACGAAATTTATAGAAGCAATTCTTTCATTGATTAGTCGATCTAAAGATGAAGATATTAGTTCAGAGGACTATTTAAAGTTTGTAAAAAGTTTGGCAAGAAAGGCCAAAAAAGCTACTGGTACAAACCAAGTTGAGTTAGCAGAGGAATTTGCTCGACAAAGTGAGTTGGCAAGTTTCTATTCAAAATATGAAGATCTGAAGAGAACTAGCGGAAGAATAGATTATGGGGATCAAGTCTACCTAACTTTAAAATTGCTAAGGGAAAAGCCAGAAATTCTCAGAGAATATCAAAGTAAATTTAAATATATTTTTGTGGATGAGTTTCAGGATACTAACTACGCTCAGAATGAACTAGTCAAACTATTAGCCGCAAAACATAAAAACATTTGTGTCGTTGGAGATGATGATCAAAGTATCTATAAGTTTCGGGGTGCTTCAATTTCTAATATCTTGAAATTCAAAAATGATTTCAAAAAAGCTAAACAAATCGTATTAAATCAAAATTACCGTTCAAGCCAAGGAATACTTGACGCCAGTTACCGGCTGATTCAGTTTAACAACCCCGATAGGTTAGAGTTTAAAAACAAAATTTATAAAAAACTAAAATCATTTAATGCCGAAAACGGTGAGGGTCCAAAAGAATTTTCGTTTCAAACTCTTTCCGAAGAGTCTGATTTTGTAGCCAGTGAAATTGGGAAACTTATCAAAGATAAAAAAACAGCTTATCGAGACATTGCGGTTTTAGTTAGAGCTAATAGCCAAGCAGACAGTTTTATACGAGCATTGAATGTTCGTGGGATTCCTTATAAATTTTCGGGGATTTCCGGACTCTATACTCAGCCAGAAATAGGTTTACTTATATCCTTGTTAAACTCAATTTCAAATTTTGATGATAGTTTAAGTCTTTACAACCTAGCGGTTAGTGAAATTTACGAACTCCCGTTAAAAGATTGCATTACCTTGTCAAACATAGCTAGAAGAGAGAATCGCAGTTTAAATCATGTATTTCAAAACATAGATAACCTTAAGGAATTGGAAATTTCTGAAAAAGCTAGAGAAATAGTCAAAAAAATAAATAATGATTTCGAAGAATTACTTGAACTTTCGAAGAAAGAAAATGTTGGCAGAATAATCTATAGATTTCTAGAAAAAACTAACTATCTCAAAAATTTGGAACTCCAAGGTAGTGTTGAATCGTTATTGAAGATTCAAAACATCGGAAGATTTTTCGATAAAATTCGTGAATTTATTGATTTAGTTCAAAACGAATCTGTCAAAGCCTTTGTTGATTATCTCGAGACTATGAGATCGGTTGGGGATGATCCTTCAAGTGCCGAGTTTGACCCCGAACTCGACGCCGTTAGTATTTTGACAGTTCACGCTGCCAAAGGTCTTGAGTTTCCAGTGGTTTTTATGGTAGCTCTTGTGTCCGATAGGTTTCCATCACGAGAAAGGTCTAATCAACTTCCTTTACCAGATAAATTGATCAAGGAGATAGCTACCTCAGAAGATTTTCACACGCAAGAGGAGCGACGGTTGTTTTATGTGGGTTCGACACGGGCAAAAAGAAAACTTTACTACACTTGGTCTCGGGAAACGGGTGGTAAACGACTAAAAAAGGTTTCCCCCTTTGTTCTTGAAGCTCTAGACAGACCATTTACTGAAGCCAAACCATCAAATCGAGATCCAATCGAGAAAATTGAGCAATTTAATTTTGTTGAAAAACCAAAGTTAAATCATAGCCAAAAGAGTACGAAGATAATTCGGCTTTCCCAAGGTTCAATCGACGATTACGAAACTTGTGCTTACAAATATCGCTATGCTCACATACTTCGACTACCAATTTTACGCCATCACGCCGTTGTTTATGGTTTTGCACTCCACTCAGCTGTAGCTGATTTTTGGCAAATGAGGCTTAACAAACAAAAACCAACCCTTGACCATGTCTTTGAAGTTCTCGAAAATACCTGGGTCAACGAAGGCTTTTTAACAGCAGCTCACGAAGAGCAGCGATTGATTCAGGCTAAAGAAGTTCTAAAAAATTTTTATAATCGGGAAATAGGTAATAAAATCTTACCAACTTTTATCGAAAAACCGTTTCGGTTTGGTTTGAAAACTGATCAAGTAGAAGTTGTAGTTTCCGGGAGATACGATCGAATCGATGAAGTTGGCGGAGAAGTGAGAATTATTGATTACAAATCAACCGAAAACCGAACTGAACAGGAATTAGAAAAAAATGCCAAGGATAGTATTCAACTCAAAGTTTATACTCTAGCTTATTATAAAAATTATGGGAGAGTACCGGATTTTGTTGGAATACATGATTTGGGTTCTTCACTTGTCGGTGGCTACAAACCGACTTTAGAAAAGATCAAAGAAACTGAAACTCAAGTCATTGAAGTCGCTAAGAGTATTCAGAACAATTTACTGACAGACAGCTTCCCTGCTAATCCGAAATATTTTGGCCGAGTCCCAGCCTGTAATTATTGTGTTTATAGCAGTATTTGCCCTTTATCAAAAGCTTCGAAGGTTTGATTTGGCGGGGTTGTGTATAATAATCAGTCGGAAAGGAGAGTGGATGAATATCCTTATCGAAAGTCAGGAAGCAGTGAGTCAACTTATTACTGGTATTCGGGGTTTTCGGGAACAAAATGTTTTTTTGGAAAGATATTCACTACCAACTAATTCAGAAGCAGTTAAGGTCAATTTTTTGACTGGACTCTCGGTTTTCTGCTCCGTTTGTGGTTGTTGTATTGGTCGTCGAGCAGACGGAGAATCGTTTTACGAACCAACTGGTTATCTGCTAACGATAAATGTTCGCCGAAGAGTCAAAAAGCAGCTTTCGGAAATCACTAAAACGAAGGTTATTCTCTGTAGTACTTGCTTGAAGATAATCAAGACTCAGGTTCCTAAACTAACCGTTCCTGCAACACCTATGTTAGCGTTGGTCAAGTGAAGAGGAAAGGGTAGCTTAGTGAGAGAGATTAAAAAATTAGTTAGAAAAGTTTTCTACCAAGTTGCGAGAGTTGAGTACTTTAAGATTGCTCTTCCACAGGGAAATGAGTGGTTTGAATGTATAATAATTCATTTTGTGAATCGTGTGTCAATTGGTAAGAGTAATTACGAGTTGGTTAGATGGGCAACTGAATTTTCCCAAAAACGATTCTTTCGAGAGTATGTTGAGAGGTTAAGATTGACAAATACTCAAATTGAGTCAAGGAACATGTATTCAGAAGAGTTCGCAGCTTTGGCCAAGGTTCACCCACAATTGAAGAGAGATAAGTGGGCGATCAACGAGTTACCGAAAAAACTAACATCTGAACAAACTAATGATACCCGATGAAACACTTGTCGGGTATTTTCATATCAATTACTAACCCATAGTACTTGACTTTTCCTCTAATTTATGGTAGTATTTACCTCAATAAAGAGAATATTTAGTTTTTGGAAATTTGGCCCGTAAGAAATTACGGGGAATTCTAAAAGAAGGAGGTGAATACAACAACCCCCGCAGCTTAAGGGCCAAATTCTTAGAAATTAAAAGTAGGAGACCAGTCAGAGTGGTCTTTTTGTGTTCAAAAAGCTGTAGAACAGGATTGTTAAATAGCTTCTTGGCCACAAGCCAGGAATATCGGTAAGGATCAGTAGAAGGAGAGTGTTCTTTGACAACTGAAAATAGGAACGTTCAGGCGTTACTCAGCGAAGGTGACACAGAGGAGACTTTGGGTGGCTTTTCGATCGAGGAGCGTCGCAAGCGCATCCAAAGGGAGAGGGTCAGTGGTTCATTCGAACCAAAAACATTCCCGGAAGGTCTTCTTTCGAAGGCGGCCGGGATGCTGCGACCAATCTTCCAGCGGATTCGGATAGAGCGAGATGAACGAAAGTCTTCGGCGCAAGCCAGGGACTTTACGTTCTTTCTCCACGGCCATGCCCGCCGGCACGACTTTGGAGTGATGGGGTATTTGGTTGCCAAAGGCCACCGCCTTGGTATCCATGTCCGGAACTTCAGCATCGTTTCCGATCGAGCCGCCGCTCCAACCGAGACGGATCTGAAAAAGCTGATTGAAGCTGGTCAGATCCCAATCTGCGTTGGTAACGGCCCGTTCTCCAAGCCTGCAAGAGAGGACGAGACCCATTCAGTGGTTCTCAATACTCTTAAGCTGCTAGGGCTATCCACAGACCCAATTAGGAAAACGGTCGGCGATTGGGACCACAGCGTCTTTAGTAAGGGACCAGGCGGCTGGACCCGGACTCAAGGTATGATCCGAACTGTGTCCTTGGGATACATGAACGATCAGACCGCGGTCTACTATCTCAACGAAGTAGTGACTGAAGCGATTCGGTCAATGCTTGAGTTGAATGACGCCAACCCAGAGTTCAAGAAGCTGTGGCTTGAGCTCAACGAGCAGGTGACCCAATTAGGTGATTGGCTTGGAGTCGAGCGACACCCGATTTGGCAGAAGCTGCTTGAGAGCCCGAACTCTAGCTCTAGCTGGGAGAACACACTTGGGGCAATCAAGGCCCTTAGTCTGGTTCTCAGCGACGAGCCGGAGTTAGCGTCGACTTATGTCGACATGATCCTCGACTCGGTACAAGCCGAGATTGAGGAGGGGGAAGCGGCTCGTGCGGAACTTTCTAAGGTACGAGAGTACCCTAAGGAGTTGATGCACAGAGGCCGTCCAGTTAAGCTTGGTATCGTGGAGACCAATGCAGTACTAATCCCTCGCCTGGCGCGCAATGACCTTGGGATGGATGTTCTGGTCAGAGTGGACGAGACCACCGGCCATGTCATCATCTCCGGCGGACGAAACATCGATCTAGGACAGGTAGCCACCAACCTTCGCAAGAAGGAAGCAGAGTTGAAGGGAATCACACCCCCAGATCCTCTGGATGACACAGGTCTGGTCGGCGACAACGATGTTTGGTTCTACAAACGGAGTCAGCGGTATATGTTTGAAAGT
>JANWIZ010000011.1 GCA_025449635.1 Patescibacteria group bacterium | reverse complement strand
TCGTCAAATTGGTTTTCTGACCAAATTGAGCTACAGAATAAAGACCGATAAATCTGTCCATTATCATACTCTTCTGGCCATAATTTGAATCTAAAAAGCTTTGCTTCGAATGAAGTGAGGACCAGGGCCCTACTACTGCCAACTAACGCTATAAAACATATGTTGTATCCAGGTTCTTCAAGGGTGTGCTGTTAAATTTCGTCAGCACGTGGGACAAAGATGTAGGTATTTAAACGCATACGTCTTATAGCTATGCGTTGGTAGTAATTTCATCAATGACAAAAGAGGGGTTCAAAAACTTTTGGACGGAACGGTATCCTAGGTCGGCACCAATATCATATACGCTTCGGCATGACTATCCCGACAGATGATTTAGGATTCATGTTTACCTGAATCAAAGCGATACCCCGACAATGAAGAAGAGTGGACAATACTCCTAAGTCGTCAAAATTTAATTATAACTGACATACTTGGAGGCAACTCAAAAATACTCATTGTGACCGATGATTATTATTTTGAGGGACATACTGAACTTCATACGACTGAAGATGTCGATTCAACTAGACAATTTTCATTTACTCAACTTGACGGTATCGACTTGCATTGGAATGAATTGGTTTGTGTGAATTGGTTTCCTTACTTTGAATGCTTAACTTAAGGTATGCGTCTCTTTTCAATTTTACTGTGTTCATTTCTATTGGGTGCAGTTTTTTCTTGTAACAGCGACGACAACGAAAGCGTCTCAATAAACACATTGGACGATGCCAAGCTGGTTGTAGCCTCGCTCGACACAATTAAAAGCGTTGTTTTGAAAGAATTACGAAAGCATAGTTATAATAATATTTTTACTGTTGACTTGAAAACGAGTGGTTTAACGGGAGATGCCAATATAGTTGGAGTTGATACCACGTTTGGTGTTGGAGGTCATTGTGTTCAGACAGGCAATAAACATTCAACTTTGGATTTAAACCTGAGCGACTACTCCATAGTTGAGTCATTATCCTTGGATGGAAGCGGAACTATTTTATATGATCAGTCTACCTACAATATAGTGCTATGTGCGCAAACACCTGACTTACACTACACGACATCAAGTGAGACGCTTGAGATTAGGTCTGAAAAAATGACAGTTACGATGAAACAGAAAAACATTCACGATGTGGTTGAAGTAAGGGTTAAGTTTATCAAAAGCAGCGACTCCAGGCAGAATCCAGAAAATTCCGAATCAACGCTCAGCTATTTAAAAACATCTAGTGGTATAATTTTTGAGTGGTAGCAAGATTCAAACTACTCCTCCGATCCCTTGTTGTTTGTAGTCTTCACCAAGCATGGACATTATTATGCAGAGTGAGGCGCTTGCGCTGCACTTAACCACACAGGGGCAAAAGATTGTATGAAGTATTGGCCTCACGGTTTAAGATTGATCGGTGGTCCTGCGTGTCTTTGTACGTGTCCCCCAGATTTTATTAAATCAAAGAGTCCCTGAATTGCCCAAGCCAGTTTGTCTTGATTACAAAAATAGTCGTCAATAGTCCCATACGTTTTGTAGTCCGAAATATTAAAACGTTCTTCAATGTCATTAAAAGTAGATCACTCTTCTTCCAATCAGTCCAACAACCCAAAATCCATCCCTCTTTTCCATAAGTCTCTTCGTCCATTTCTCAGGATATATTCTAATCAATTCCCAAAAATTCAAAAGTTCACCGGTCAATTCCTTCTCGGTCGAGATAATCATATCATTAATTTCTTCAATTGTTATCGGTGTCCAAGTCATTTGTCAGTCGCTAATCTGTCTGGCCAAAATTGCATACAACGGTCAGTATATAAAGCGTATGCGGTGTTGATAGCACATCTCTTTCAGCCGTTGCTGAATAAATTTAATCGCAGAAATGATTATAACAAAATGAACCCGCATATGATTTATATACCCGTATTGTGGGCAGTTATTCGATCACCAACACTCCATCCGTTTCATATTCTTCTAAGTTGTCGATTTTAAACTTGTCTTCGCTTCCTTGACGTATCTTATAAAACTTTACAATGCAGTCTCCATAAGTGTCCACAATATTCCCCGCATACGATGTTTCACTAAAAGAAACTATTATTCTGAAGTCCGTCTTAAATTCTGCTTGAAGTTTGTTCCAAAGTCTCTTACTAAATTCTAGTCCGACCTCTAGATATTCAATCTCCTTATTTACACCCTTTAAATAATCGTCAACATGAATGTCGTTCAGGAATTCTTCATATTGAGTCTTACTGAAGTCCGTGTCAAGGTCGCCTGGTCCAAAGTATACAAAGTCCTTAAATAGTATGCAGTCTTCTTCAATTCTAAATCCGTCGTCAATTAACCCTTGTAAACCTGCGGGAAGAGTCAAACTGTAATTAATAAAGTCGTACCCGATTTCATTAAGTTTCTTATCCATCAATTTGTTCGTACGAATCTTCATAGAATAATTGCCCACAATGTCAATGCATGCGTCGTTTAAATTTACCTTGGTGTTAAAAATAATGAAAATTTAAATGACGCATACATGCTGTTAGCTGCTGGCGGCCACGCCGATCTTATGTTAATTCAATACTCCTTCGAATTCCATATTTAATATTGTCCCTCCGGTTAACAACACCGTTATTGTTGCGCCCACTAGCAAGAATGTCAGTGGTATTATTGCTATTAGGACGTATAACAACAGCCGACTTATTTTTTTTGTTTGATATTTCTTTGTCAGTCGATATATCAATTTGTCTTTGATGTACTTCATGTAGGTCAAAAATGTTAATATTCCAAACGTCAGAAATATCCCTGTAATAACATACGCCTTGTCGTAATGGAGTTCATTCTCAAAGAGCTTTTTGTTTATGGTTACACTTAGCGGAAGGTATAGGCTGAAGAGAATGAATAGATAGACAATACTGATATATAGTGTAATGCTAAACTCTGGTGAATCATTTTTTTTCTGATGCTCAGTAAATAGTTTAGCAAACAAGAAATTCAATAGTCCCATTGTTTAAATGTGCTGTCTGATCTTGGCCGCTTGCAGCTGACGGTTCGGGGGTTTGCGATGGCGGGGAGTTTTAGCGCTATACTTCATTCTGAGAACTGAACTTCGACCTTGCACAAATGTGTCTGCGAAGCACGAAACCCCCGCTGTCGCAAACCCCATGTTACCGGCTGCTTTACCTTCTGTCCGAAGTTGTGATGTGTCAAAGTCCTTGTTCACTCCAATACCAGTTAAAGATGTCCATAAATTTTTTCAATTCTGTCTTGTCCGTTAGCAATGCGATAGAAAAACTTGGTCGTGCTGAAATACGGTCAGCAGGAATTGAAACACCTTTGATTGTGTTTAGCTTGTCTAAAAGCTCTTTGCGTTTTTCATCGCTGTCAAAAACGGGTCGGTTTTTCATGTGCTGAAAATATATTTCGACTGCTCCGTCTGTCCAAATAGCAAAACAAAAACGGTTGATATTTTTCACTTTCAGAATTGGTGCAACCGAACCTCTCTTGCCGATGCCATAATAGAAGTAAGTTACTTTGGGTTTAATCCAATCTAAGAGTTTCCTTGCGGCTTCTGTTTCTTGCTGTCCTCGTTGGTCAAGTAGCTCGCTAAAAAAAGTTTCTTCGGTCCAATGCTCTTCAACTCCGTGTTGCTTTCCTTTTACTGTCTGTGCGTTTGATGTCATACCGATTACTCTCGGCACAAGTGTTTTGCGGTCTTGTCCTGTGAACTGCTTAATCTCAAGTCCTAAAATTTCTGCTGGTGTCATTTGCTCATTTAGAAACTCAATGATGCGTTGTAATTCTTTTGGAATTGTGTCAGCGATGATGAGCAAACGAATTTTACCTGCTTTCAAATTTGTCTTGGTGGTTTCCCAAAAGCTATCGTGGTCAGTTTCATTTTGTAAAAAGTCGCTGATGGTTGTAGAAGGGTCTTTACCCGTTTCTTTACAACTCTCGTCAAAGCGATATTTTATTTCCTCAATTGTCCAATAAGAAACAGCATTTGCAGCGTAGTCCAGGATTTGTCCGATTACCTCACGTCTAATTCTTGTGCCGGTGCTACGTTTAACTTCAACTAAAGTCGGGATGCCGTCTTGGTCAATAAACAAATGGTCTAAACTCCACCGTTGTCCATTGTCCTTTTCGTCTGGAACACCAAACTCTCTGGAAATTAAAAGCCACCGTCTTGGTCGCTCAGGGTCAATTTGGCTGCCTGAAATTAAAGAGGGATAGTCCGCAAGAAGTTTTTGAAGCAAGTCCTCCGTCAAGTAAGCTGCTTCGTTCATCTCTACAAGCTGTCCGTTGTTGTCTAATAAAAATATTGTCTCGTTCAATGTCGTTTGTTTTTTCTATAAAGTTTCAAGTTAGCACTATCGTCAAAAGTTGCCGGTAACGCCGATGTATGCGGCGTTTAAATTTTCCTTGGTGTTAAAAATAATAAAAATTTAAATGGCACATACATGATGTTGTGCACCGTATTTTACATATACAGCGAAGTAAACAGGACATCGCTGAAGAATTTTCTTTTAACCTTAAAAAATCCGTCATCTTCCGCAATCCACACTCGCCAATAACCGAAGCCGCCTTCAAAAGACTTAAACTTAAAAATGTCGTCATTTGGACTATCCATGAATTGATCGTATTCCGCACGGACTAATTCGACAGCTTTAGCTTCACTGCCTAACTGATCAACTATCATTATTATTTCGGAATCGTCGTAAGCCTCCATCTCCAATAATTTTCGAAAAACCACATCGATGAGTCCACGTATCGCGTTCCGGTCTCCCTCAAAATTCAGTTTTCTGATAAGGCCGTTTAGGTTTGTTTCAAGATTTATCTTCTCTTGTAGTAATGAATCATTTGAACTTCGCCTATCTAAAACCAAGCTATCCAACACAGGGCGTGCACTCAAACTATTGGTGTTATAATAAACTTCATCGGTAAATGTAAAAATGAAGAGCAGGTTGTTTTCATGATCTGTAACTTCAATTGCAAAGGGAGTATGTGTCTGTGAATCGAAACGAAATGATTGAAAATGAAAGTTTCCAAAACTAGCAATGATTGACCTAGTATAAGTAGAATTGGGATTTCCTGAACGCAAACCCTTCAATTGTCTTTCTATTTCGCTTTGGTCATAATGAAACGTATTAAATTGAGTTAGCAAGAAGCTCACAAGTAAAGAGTCCCGGTCTCCAACGTAGTATTGTGCCATCGCCAAATCGGAATCCCTTTTGGTGCAACACACCGAAATCATTGCGATAAGGAAGACATTGATCACTTTCATAAAATATGGTGCACAACGAAGAAGGGATTAAAGAAGTAAAAAAAAGAAGGGTTTAGAAGCACTACTGTTCGTTAACCCAACACTGTTTGTTAGAACCACAACTCTTTGTTTACCTCTCAAAGCCCTTCTTTTTTTTATTTCTTTTAATCTAACTGTTATGCGAATACTCTACTCTCACTATGAAAACGTGCCGTTAAATTTTTTCTGTTTCAATAATACTTAACATTGGAGAAGGAGTAGGAATAATTTTTGAAAATTTTAATCCGACACTTTCAATAAGATTCTTCCATTCCGCTGCTGTTCGTTCCATTCCGCCTGACATGACCAGCATATTAATATCCATAAATTTACCTGATTGTGGGGCGTTTCGTTCAGAAATTACTGATTCAATAATAAGCAGTTTACTGCCTTGTGGCATTGCTTTATAAACATTTTCAAGAATTTTTTTTGAGGTTTCATCCAACCAACCGTGCAAAATGTATTTCATTAAATATGCAGACGCACCAGATGGGACTTTTTCAAGAAAACTTCCTGCCTCAAACGAGCAGCGCTGTTGCAAATTATTTTTTTCAATATTTTGCAATGCTTCGTTTTTTATATACTCCTCATCAAAAATAATTCCTTTTGAGTTGGTTGCCTTGTTTAAAATTCCATGGAGCATAGCACCATTGCCACCGCCAATATCCACGATGGTTTTAAATGATGAAAAATCATACGCAGATAAAATATTCATCAATACAGACTGCGTTAATCCACTCATTGCCTTCGTAAAATTCACACCTGATTCAGGATGAGTTGCATAATATTTATAAACAGGCATATTGTGTAAATTATCAAAAGCAGTTTCTCCTGTTTTAATGCTGTGAAGCAAATTACCCCAGGCAGAATAATGGTCGCCAAGTAATGCAATAGCCATAGCTTTCATTGAACCGGGCACATCACTTCTCAAAGTATTGCCAAGCGGAGTTAATTCAAATTCTCCTTTTTCATTCTCAGAAAATACACCGACACTGCTTAATGCGCGTAAAACCCTATAGAGTGACGGAGCATGTGTTTGTGTTTCTGAGGCAAGTTGTGCTGCCGTCTTTGGCTTTTCAGCAATACGGTCGCCAATGTCTAGTTTAGCTGCTGAGTAAATACAGCAAGATGTCCAGAATCCTGTAATCATCTGCATCATTTGTGCAGGGGGTGGTGGGGATTGATTTGTTTCCATTTTAATTTGAATTAAATAGTTTACTTACTCTATTCGGTTTTCAGCATCCCCGTTTATCTTAAGTTGTTCATTTCTTGCAGTCAGTTTGAAGTCGCTGTGCTGCCAAAGAGTTTCGCATAACGTTTATGTTTATGACGGCTTGGGCTTTCGAAGCGCGTCACTGTCCCACGTTGCCGAACGAAATTAAGAAAACAAAACTTCAAATCTACACATCACCCCAAGCTGGCATAAACATTTTGTTATGGCCAGTGCCTTTCAGTCACCCGTTTTCCATTCTATAATCTCAACTTTCTCAACAGTCGAGTCGTTGTTCATTGTCAGCATGAGACGCTTTAAGTAAACTGGGTCAATGTCACTTCCGTAGTCGACTATCACAGGATACCAAAGTTGATTTTCCTTTTTGTCAGTGTAGTTTTCTGGTTGTCCCAAGGAGTCGATAACAGACTGGTAGCTTAGTCCAATGAGTCTCTTGTTATCAATTATGTCACGAAGCATTAATTCTCTATGCGGGTAAACTTCTAAATCCTTGTATACTTTCCATTTCTTGCTGTCAAACGTTATCTGTTTTTCACAACTAGTCAAGATTATAAGAAAAGTCAAAATGCAAATTAGTCTCATGTGTTATTTGAAATCTTGTCCGGGCATTGCCCACAACGTTTTGATATAAGGCGTTTGTCTTTTCCTTAATTTAAAAATAGAATAAAAAAGACAAATGACTTATATCTTGTGTTGTAGAGCGTATCAAATCTGCCGTAATTTCAAATTCAACGAAAGTCCACCGAGAAACATTGCTAGAAACGTCATCGTAACAATCAACTGACTGTACTGATGATTCACCATCACCGATTTCAGCATCCCGATAAAGGCAATCACGGCACCGGACATAATAAAAACAGAGAAAAATTTTAGGATTTTCGGTACGAGCCTTCTTTTCCAGGTATTATCGTTCTCGACAAGAGCATACATCGCAAATGGTACTCTGCTTAAAAATTGAAACGCCATATGGAATTGGAGGTTAATCAGTAGTCCGATTCCCCACTTCTCAATTGCAGTTCCGTCAACTAACGTAATCGTCCCAATTATACTAACAATCAAAGTAACTAGAGACAGCCATTTATAGTAAGTCGTAATCGTCTTGTCAGTCATTTTTGGAGTTATTCAAATTTGATATGCTCTACAACGTCTGGCTAAGTGCAGTTGCGGGATTTGAAATACCAAGTTTGACATAACGATTAAGATAACTTAACTGCCTAACAATTGAAGACTGGAAAGCCAGCAATTGCATTTAGCCTTTGTTGGCAGCAGGGCGCTTAGCACGGCCTTTTTTCGAAAAGTATTCTTTAATTTCTTCGAAGTCCATGTTTGCGATGTCCTTACTGATTTTGTCGCGCTGTTTCCTCATAAATGCAACAGCATCAAAGTCTTTCCTAAGGGGTGGGGTTCTTGTTGCCATCTCTATATTTCCTTCGGTGTCCTAATTTCTAAAGTTTGATGTCCAAGTTTCAAATTTACTGAATTATAGCCTCTAATTCTTGTAATATTTACAATATGTTTAAAGTTCCAACTCACCAATATATCCACCTTATAAATTGTCGCCAAGGCAATGTGAATGCAATCGGCGCGACTAGTTTTACCAACAACTTTTTCTCGAATATACGTGTCCGCCAGATTTACGGCTTCCGGAGTTATTTCAACAAATTCCTTTTGCTTTAATGGCAGTCGTTTCAAAAAGTTCTTTACTTTATCGGGCGCCTCCATTAATTCATCGTTGGTGATCTCTGAGTAAACAACTTTGAGTTCACCATTTTCAACTCTGTCGAAAAATGCTTTCGTGTCCCCAGAAAATTCGATGTCAAATAGTCCGCCTATAACTGATGTGTCAATATAAATTCTCTGTATCATTAGTCAGATAAACGTTTTTAGCGCCTTGCTGCCAACGCTGATGTATGCGTCGTTTAAATTTTCGTTGATGTTAAAAATAATAAAAATTTTAAATGACGCATACATGTTGTTAGCGCGCGGTTCATCCACTTTTTATTTTCGTCAGCTTATCCAGCGTTTCTTTGTCCGTACGTACAAGTCCAACAGTTTTATGTCTGTTAAACTGTGGTTCTATTATTTTTGCTATTTCTAGCGCTTTGTCCGCGTATAGTCTTGCTTCTTCCCCCTTTCCGAGTTTGTCACATAGTTCTGCTATAACCCTTGCGTAGAAAAATCGCTCGTCATTCAATGAGAGATTTCCTCCAGTTCTGTCAAAGTCTATTGTTATGAGTTTGTAAGCTTCTCCAAAGTTTTCCCTTTGATTTAATTTAAGAATTGACTCAGCAAGTTTAATATCAGCCAGTCCCGATGTCCCGCTTCTATTTTTAATTTTATAATGGTCTGTCACTTGTTGATAGAAAACCTTTGCCTTTTCAAAGTCCTTCTTTTTGGAGTAAAAGTCCCCAAGTTGTTCTTTTCCAAATACTGTAGAAAAGTCCTCAGTTGAAAAGTCTTGAATTAATCTTTCCATTAGTCTAAGTCCTGCGTCTTGAAAGTCCTTGTTTGTCGAGTCAAGCAAATAGCTCGCTTGAATTCTCAAGTATTGCGCCTTGTGATATGCTCCTCTCGCCCGCTTAAGCTTTGACTCAAACAATTCGCTTATCTCTTTATCCCAAGTCGTATTTCTAAACCAGTCGTCTTGTCTCATTATTTTTTGTTGTCCAGAAAATGCGCGCTGACG
>JANWIZ010000010.1 GCA_025449635.1 Patescibacteria group bacterium | reverse complement strand
TTCAAAGGCCCCCTTGGCAGGGTAAAAGAGGACCTTGGGGGCCTCGGACCTCGGAGGAAAGAAAAAAGTTTGAAAATATTTTTGACATTGCTTAAGTTATCTACATTATTAATATTTGCCAGTATTGTCTTACTGACGATTGGTACTTACCTAAATCTACCATTGCCGTTAAAACCTTTGGTGGTAAAAACCGGTAGCATGGAGCCAGCTATAAAAACTGGATCGCTGGTACTTGTGACAGATCAGGGTAAGAGTAATATCAATATCAACTATGTACCAGGAGACATTGTTACGTTCAAAAAGGGAAGTGAATTAGTCAGCCATCGTATCGTTGAGGTCCAAAAACAGGGAGCCCTTAGATATTTCGTTACCAAAGGAGATGCTAATAATAGTAATGACCCGACTTTGGTGGCTTCAAGTGATATTGTTGGTAAAGTCGATTTTACTTTGCCCCAAATTGGCAGATTTGTAGATTTTGTCCGAACTCCACTGGGATTCTTTCTTTTGATTCTGATTCCGACACTTTTAATAATAATTTCCGAAATTTTTGCTGTCTGGGAAGAGTTGCGAAAAAAACGATCCAATAATGGTAGTAATCTTGATTTTGCTAAGCCTTTTGCAATGCTTTTTATGGCAACGATATTCTTAAGCGGTTCTCACGCATTTTTTAGCTCAGTAGATACTAGTACGAGCAATGTTCTTTCAACTGCAGTAGCTTTTTGTGATGAAAACCCTACCGTGTTGTCAGATGTGATAGAAGCCGAGACAACACAAGGAACATTGAAAAATGGTTCACCAATTACCAATCCAGCTCGAACTGATCCGACTGCAGTGTTTGTGAAAAACTGGGTGAGTGGTGGTAGTACTGGGTTTTATAGCGTTGGGTTTGGGGGTGTGGCAACCTTTGCCTTTCCATATCCAATTTTGAATAACGATGCTTCGCTAACTTTTTTTGAAGCAACCAATGGTAGAGCAAGCTATCCGTTAGAAAAAGCTAATGTTTTTGTCAGTGAAAATGGGGTTGATTTTGTCCTTCTCGGGGAAATAACAAGCGAGCCTTTAGGCGACGGCGTCATTGAGCTAGATTTATCAGTAACTGGTCTTTCAACGATAGAATATGTGCGTTTGGTTGAAACTTCAAATCCGGCAATTCATCCCAATGATTCCGATGGAATAGATGTAGATGCAATTTTTGCTGATTTTGGAGCATGCAGCGATGAGCAATAAAAAATTTCAATTAATTCGAATAGGACTTTTGACTCTAGCACTTGGATCAGTGGTACTTACCAATAATATGTTACCAAAGACAGCCTTTGCAGTTGGTGAGCTGACTGTTGACTGGGGAGTGCCGAGTGGTAACCCAATTTTTGTGATCGACAATATGGCACCAGGGGATCCTTGTGAAACCAGAACTGTCAATGTACTCAACTCCTCTGCAGTTGTTCGAGAGGTTGGGGTGCGGGGAGAAAAAACTAGTGAAACTGCAGAGTTGGGGTCAGTTTTGGAGATTGAAATAGAAAAAGTGGGTACTGGGAATATCTATGGACCGGTAACGCTTGATCAATTTTTCACTGACAGTGCGGGTGCAAATGCCTTGAGTCTGTCAAATCACACTAGTGGGCAAGATTTTGACTATACTTTTACTGTTTGCTTTCCAGAAAGTGCAGGAAATGAGTTTCAAAATGCTAGTGTCGTGTTTGATTTGTTTGTTGGGATAGTAATCCCGACTCCAGAGGACTGTGACGACATTGATTTTTCTGGTAGTCCGATTTTTGGAACAGCTGGCAATGACACTATCAATGGTACTTCTGGAAACGATCTGATATTTGCCTTGGAAGGTAATGATCGGATTGATGGAAAAGGTGGTAATGATTGTATTGTTGCTGGGGAAGGCAACGATAAAGTTCGTGAGAGCTCAGGGCAAGATGTGGTTTTTGGAAATGAGGGTAACGATGAGCTCGATGGTGGGTCTGGTCAGGATATTGTGGTTGGTGGTGATGGTAATGATAAAGTCGAAGGTGGCAGTGACGATGACCTGGTTTTTGGAGGTTTAGGTGAGGATAAGGTCTACGGAGGACAGGGTGCTGATGAGATGTACGGTGGTGATAATAACGATTTGATGGAGGGTGGTAGTGGACAGGACTCTATCTACGGTGAAGAAGGAAATGACAATCTCAAAGGTGGTAGTGATAATGACTTTTTAAACGGTGGTCCTGGAGCTAATGTGCTTAATGGTGATAGCGGTTCTGCGGATCATTGTATCAATGGTCCTACGATCATAAAATGTGAAATTTTGTAAATAGACTGTCCTTATGTTTTCTGCTTTGAACTGCTCAAACTTAATATATTTAAACCAGCAGAGTTTTTCTGTTGGTTTTTTGATTTTTTTGAAAGGAGGTGAGGTGAAATGAATTTAGCTAAAAGAGTCGGTGCTGCGGCGGCTAGTGTCATTGCTAGTGGGATGATTATGGCTCCAGCAGCTTTGGCAGACGCCACCTGTACTATTTCTGGTAATGGTTCTGATTCGACCAATCGTTGTACGATCACAATCACCAAAGTTGGCGGTGGTAGTGGTTGCGAAACCACTTGTAGTGGGCAACCAAAGCAAGTGAACAAAGCCAAGGTCAAGAATAAGATCAAGATCAAGCAAAACACTGGTGGAAATAAAGCCAATAAAAACACTGGTGGAAGTGTAACAATCGAAACTGGTAATAACACAGCAGAAGTGACTATTACCAACGATGTTAACACCAATAATTAGGGGAAAAGAACTAACCTAAAGAGCAAAAAGCCCCACTGTCCAAAGGGGCTTTTTGTATAGCTGAAATAAATATTACTGTTTATCTTATATTAATATAGTAAGTGCTAGGTTTGAGAAAAAAATTAGTTGTTCTAGCAGTAATTTGCTGATTGGGATATTAGACCCTTGACAACCTAATTGTATATGCTATATTCTTGCCATACTTTAATTCAGTTTGTTCTAGAACTCCCTTTCTGTCCCCAGATCAAACATACTGTCCAATTAGAATTTATTTAGGAGAACTAATAAGTAATGAATGTAACAACTATTGCTCCTTCGGTTCGTCGAAGGGTTGCGCTTCCCTTTATTTCTAACATCCTTTCAGCTGTCAAAAGTTTCTTTTCCTTTTTCATTTCAAAACCAAAAAGACTGATTTATTTGGTAGTTGGGATTTTTGCTGCAGTCGGTATCTACTCAATATTTTTCAGTAATAGCAACAATAGTATTTCTGGAAAGCTGCTACCACTTAAGCAGGATTTTGAAGTTGTCGCCAAAACTAAAGAAGGTAAAAATACTAATGGCAAATTTCAAGTCGAAGTCACCAGCGCTCATAAAGCTGAATCTCTTTTGATTCAGGGACAAAGGGTAATAGCTCGCAACGACAAAGTTTTCCTGGTAATTAATATGGAAATCTCCAATTCCTACAGAGTAGCACTTTACAATCAACCGGTTGATAGTTTTCGCTTGATAGGAACTGACGGAAAAAGATACGCCCCAACAGCTCACCAAGGCAATGTTGAGATCAGGCCAGACTCAACCAAGACTTCAAACGTTGGTTTTGTGGTACCAAACGATCAGAAGAAATTCAAAGTTGAGGTCGGAGATTTAAACTCTGACAAAGTAATATTGGAATTCTCTCTTTAAAAGAGTATGGAATCTGCAGTAAGCAAGACAATACCAAGCTATCTACTAGAGGAGATAACAAAAGCTATAACCAGCAAAGACTACGGTAGTGTTGAGATCTATATTGAATCAGGCAAAATAGTCCAGATAACGGAGAGAACTATTCGCAAGACAACGACCAAGTTTAGTAGTGATATTCGTTTTGGTAGTAACAAAAAATAAAGTAGATCGTTGTAAATATAAGACCCTTTTTGCAGAATTACGGGTCTTGACAGGGTAAATTTTAGAAACATATAATAAATGCAGTAAGGTTTGAGAGCAGGCAAGCCCCCAGACCGTACCTTACGAACTTCTGTCCTATCCTTAGTAAGGATAAATTGCCCAAGCAAGTTAATTTACCGACCGCAAACGGAGGTAAGCTTTTTCGTGACAGTGATCATGAAATGGTTTACCTCCTTTTTTGTTTAGTAAAAAGAAATTTACTATATGACAATAGAGTTAGTAGAAAGCAAAACCTATATCCAAACCAAGAATACATCAATAATTTCTATGAAAGGAGGTGAATACATACATGAATAAATTTGTCTACAAATTGACAACTGCTGTTTCTACAGCAGCCTTGCTAACAGGGAGCGTAGCATCTGTTGCATTCGGAACTACTTCTGTTACCGTTTCGGGTAATGGATCCGACTCAACTAATACAGCTAACGTAACTGTAAGCACAAGCAAGCAGATCCTCCAGACAAACAACGCAGACATCGAGAACAACGTTAAAATTAACGCCAACTCTGGTGACAACGATGCCAACGATAATACCGGTGGTGAAGTTGTAATCGAGACTGGTGACGCTAACGTGAGCAGCTCTGTGTCCAACAGTGCTAACTCCAACGTTGCCAACTTGAGCTGTGGTGGTTGTCCAGGAGACACAACTGTCAAGATAACCGGCAATGGTTCTGATTCCGACAATAAGGCTAATGTTCAAATCGCGAATGAAACTGCACTTCAGCAGTCAAACAACGCTGATGTTGACAACAATGTCGAAATCGATGCCAATACTGGTGACAACGATGCAGAGGACAACACAGGTGGGGATGTTTCCATCGAAACCGGTGATGCCAAAGCTGTCGTTGATATTGCAAATATGGTCAACCAGAACGTCGCTTCCATCGGAGGTGACAACGAAGGTGGATCCCTCGATATCGAGATTTCCGGTAACGGATCAGACTCTGACAACGAGGTAAATGTTGGTCTTGCGAACCTGGTTCAGGTCGTTCAGACTAACGATGCAGACATTGAAAACGACGTCGAAGTCGACGCCAACACTGGTAAAAATGACGCCGAAGATAACACCGGAGGCGAAGTTGCTATCGAGACTGGCGACGCTGATGTCGAAGTTAAAGTTGACAACAAAGCTAACTTTAACGGTGTCAATCTTGACGATTGTTGTGAGTTAGGTGCAGACATCAAAGTTGCTGGTAACGGCGCTGATTCTGAGAACAAAGTCAATGCACAATTGGCTGCGCTATTAGGAGCAGAGCAAAGCAACAATTACGACTGTGATGGTGGTAATGAGATTGGCCTCTTCTCTAAAGAGAGGGGTGGTCGAGGTGGTGACTGCAACGACATCGAAGTTGACTCCAACACTGGTGACAACGATGCTAAGGACAACACCGTCGGTAACGACGAAGATCCAGCAATCGAAACCGGTGATGCCGGAGCAGATGTTGAAGTTTCCAACGAAGCTAACTCAAACGTTTTGGGAGATATGGGCGATTTCGAAATGCCTGAACTTCCAGATCTAGACGACTTGAACGGTTGGGTCATGCTCCTCTTGGGGCACTGGGCTAACTAATCAAAGTAGTCTTTAGGTTGGTTCTTTTTTCCTCCGGTCTCGGAAACGGGATCGGAGGGGAAAGACCAAAAAGGTTGGTTAAAGATACTAGGATAAAGATTTATCTTGCTACCTTTAACTAAATATTAAAAGTTAAGGAAAGGAAAAATGCTTAGAAAACTAAAAATTAAAAACTTATTGGCCGGATTTTTAATAGCAACTTCATTGTTGAACCCATCAGTTGCTTGGGGTCTTACTTTAAATAGCCCTAGCGCACCTGCAGCACCAAGCGCACCTGCAGCACCAAGCGCACCTGTAGCTCCAGAAGCACCGTTTCAGGAACCAGCGGATACTTCAAGTACTGGAAGTTCTTCTGGTACGGAAAATACAAATCCAACCAATAATCACAACAGCGGTCCGTCGGCAACAAATTCTGGAAATGGAGCTGATTCAAATAATGATTCAACCGTAGATGTTAACAATGAAACCGATGTAGAAACCGTAAACAATGGCGATGTTGCCAACAATGTCGAGGTGGATGTGGAATCAGGAAACAACGAAGCCAATAAAAATATGTCCGATGCGCTTATTGATACTGGCGATGTCGGCGTCAATGGTAGCGTCTTCAATGATATTAACAACACGATAATCAATCTAGATGACCTTTGTGGAGGTTGTCTCGGTGGAGGTAGTGCAACAAATTCTGGAAATGGTTCTGATTCTAATAACAACGCTTCCACCTCAACCAACAATGTTTTGGATATCAACAATATTAATAACCTCGCCCTTTTGAATAATGAGAACATTGGAGCTAGTAGTGGGAGCAACGATGCTAACAAAAATATGGGTGATGGGGTGATCGTCACTGGTGATGCCGATGTCGTCTTTACGACAATCAATCTTGGTAACAACACTTTGATAAATCCAGAGGTGGTTAACTTTAATGTTTTTGACAACACCAGCGAGGATTTGATTATCACTTTTCCTAGTGGTATATCAGGTAGTGGAACTGGAGCAGCTAATACTGGTAATGGTTCTGATTCTAACAATGATGCAAGTTCAGACTCCAACTCAACAACAACGATCAACAATGTTAACAACTTAGTACTAGATAATAATGTGACTCTCTATGCAGGAACTGGAAACAACGAGGCTGATAAGAATATGGGGGCTGGTAATATCGAAACTGGTGATGCCAATATCGCTAACAATATCATTAACTTTCTAAACAACAATATCGTTGCTGGAGCAGAGTGGCTGCTTTCAACTGTCAATATTTATGGTGAAATGTCTGGGGACATTGTTTTACCACGCGAAGTTGATCTGGGTTCATGTGGCTGTGCATCTGACATTACAGCTATAAACAGTGGAAACGGTTCTGGCTCGACTAACGATTCCAGTGCAAGTGTAAATGATGCAACAGTGATCAGTAATCTAAATAATGCGGTTGTAAATAACAACTTAAATCTTGATGCTAACACTGGCGGTAACCAAACCGAGGATAATATGGGCAGCACAAACATCACAACTGGTAATGTCGATGTAAATTCCAATCTAGTTACCGTTGCCAACACGAACACTGTGGGTCAGGGAGATACTTGGTGGTTGGTACTGGTAAATAATCAAGGCGAGTGGACTGGGAAGATCATGGGTGCAGCGGATGGTTCGATAATCGCTGGTAGTGGTTTGGAGTTTGGTATGGCACCAGATGGCTCAATTTACGCATTGAATTCAGGTAACGGTGCCGATTCGACCAATTCTGCCTCAGCAACATCAAATAGCTCAACAACAATCAATAATGTTAACAACGCTACAATCAACAACAATGTCAATATTGTTGCGAACACTGGTGACAATCAAGCTAATAAGAATATGGACGGGGCGTCGATCAAGACAGGAGATGTCAATGTTGCCAGCAATATCGTTAATTTCATCAATAACAACTTTGTCGGTAAGAAGTTTGTGATCACTGTCGTAAATATCTTTGGTAAATTTACTGGAAACATTGTCCCGCCAGATCAGCCACTTCCAGCTAATGCCGGTGGGGTAGTACTGCCTCAAGTACATCTACCATCAAACCTGACCATTTCTGGGGTAGCACGTTCAGGAGTAGCTGGTGTAAAGACTTCTAGCCAAACCCTAGCCAACAGTCTTAGTGGCGCACTAGAGGAAACCGGTAAACTTTTGGAAAACGCTGCTTCTACTAAAAATGGAGTTGCTGACCCAATCAAGAAAGTTATTAACAACGATCAAAAAAGCTCATTTCAGTTTAATTATATTCTGCTCGGTATGGCTCTACTTGTAGTGGCCGGCTATACCTTTATTGTGAGTAGGAAAGCTTCTAAGTAAGAAACAGCCCCTTATAAGCTAGAGTACTAATCGGCTAAAATTAAAATAAGGAGGTAAGCATGATAGCCAGAAAGATCCCAACTGCTCTAGTGACCCTGTCAGTTTTATTAGCAAATGCAGCACCAGTTGGTGCTATGACCATTGAGGTTAGTGGTAATGGAGCTGATTCAAACACAACTACTAATGTCTCAGTTAGCCAGACTGTAAGTATTCTTCAGTCAAACACAGCGAACATTGATAACAATGTTTCTGCTGAAGCAAATTCTGGCGGAAACAGAGCCAATGACAACACTGGTGGCGACGTTTCTATTGAAACTGGAGATGCGACAACCAAAGTCAGTGCTAGCAACAAGGCTAACAGCAATACCCTTGAATTGGGTTGCTGTAACATCCTTGGCGCAGCTGTAAAAGTTTCGGGTAATGGTGCCGATTCTCGAAATGAAGTAAACCTATCACTTTCAAATGAGTATTCAGTCGAGGATCGCAATAATTTAGATATCGACAACGATATTTTTGTCTTTGCAAACACCGGAGACAACGAAGCCAATGGCAATACCGGTGGCGATGTTCGAATCAAGACTGGAGATGCTAATGCGCTAGTAGCGATCGATAACCAGGGAAATGAGAATGTAATCATCATCGGAGCTTTGAATGATCCGAAAACTTCTCCAAACCCAGCACCTGGAGTAAACCCATTGCCAACCATGCCTTCAGTTTTAGGTGTGAGTAAGCTTCCGATGACAGGTTTTGACCTACCAGTCAAACTGATTCTACTTGTTTCTAGTAGCTTAATTGGATTAGGAGTGGTTTTAAACAAAAAAGCAACTTCTTTGAAAAGTACTTTTAAAGTAGCCTAGCAGTTTTTCTAGGTTTGCTTTGACCCTAGAAAAAGAGTAAAATTAAATAGATATGACTGCCCTAATCGAGAAATTTGCGTCAACGTCTTTTGGCAAGAAATTGGCGCAATTTCTAATTCCCCACCAACACAATAACCACCATCCGTTTTTGCTTAGACATGAAAGTCTTTTCGCAGCAACTTTTCTGATTTTAGCTTTGCAGTTTTTATCGTTTGGCAGCATTAGTAGTCAGAATGTGCTTGGCTATGGCACTGATATAAACAAATCAAAGATTATTTCCCTGACGAATCAGGAAAGGAGTTCTAGGGGTTTAAGCACTCTTAAGGAAAGCTCACTTTTGAATAGCGCCGCAACTTACAAAGGAGAAGATATGTTCACTAAAGATTACTGGGCACATTTTGCTCCTGACGGGACCTCACCATGGTATTTTTTTAAAAAGGTTGGCTACAGCTATAGCTGGGCAGGTGAAAATTTGGCTCGGGATTTTTCAACTTCAGCCGGTGTTGTAGCTGGTTGGATGGCAAGTCAGGGACACAGAGACAATATGCTCAACCCAAGCTTTACTGAGATTGGGATCAGTGTTCAAAATGGAACACTGCAAGGGGAACAAACAACTTTGGTGGTCGAACACTTAGCGACTCCAATTGCTGGTTCAAGTTCGGCTAATACAACAAGTGGAAGTTCGAGCAATAATGGTCAGCCAAGCAAAGTTGAAGATAGTTTCAACTCTCAAGAAAAAAAGGATTTACTCGTGAGTTCCTCGGCTGATATTGGTAAAGTTCAAGAACAGATTGCTTCAAAAGTGCCTTCTGGGTTTGATTTTAATACTTTTTGGAGAAACTTAGGCTTTGGTCAAATTACAACATTACTTTTACTGGGTGTTCTATTAGCTTTATTCTTGTTTGATTCAGTTATTATTCTTCGTAAAGGTATTTTGCGTCACAACAGCCACTCGTTCTTACACGCTCTAGTTCTAGGGGTTCTTCTTATTGCAATGGTCAGGGGTAGTTTGGGAGGTATTTTGTGAGAAAAGGCTTTCTGGGCCATAGTTTTGAGCAGATTTTAGTAGTAGTTATTTTAATTCTGGCAATTTTTTTACTGGAGTTTTTCCATGACAGCAACACACGCCTAATCATAAAAGCATTATTAAGTTTTCTTTATATCGCAATCGGACTCTTTCATCATTTTGAAGAAAAAAACTTGAAACCGAGTCAAATTTTGGAACACACTGCGATTGCTGCGCTAATGTTTATAATTCTCTCAGTTATTTATAAGTAAGGTTTATTGACAAACAGAGCCTATATAATCTAAAATACCGCAACAGAATATGGAAATGCCACAATTTTCGCCCGGTGATCAAATTCGGGTTGATATAAAAGTAAAAGAAGGAAACAAAGAAAGGCTGCAATCCTTTGAAGGAACAGTGCTTTCTCGACGTGGTGCTGGGGCATCCAAGACTTTTACTGTGCGTAAAATTGGCGCTTCAGGTATCGGAGTTGAGCGAATTTGGCCAGAAAATAGCCCTTCAATCGAAAAAGTAACTATCAAAAAGCAAAACAAAGTTCGTCGCGCCAAGCTTTACTACATGAGAGGTCTCAAAGGTAAAGCCGCCCAAGGACTATAAAAAGCCCCAATGAAAAAGGTTCCTGCAACCTTCAATCTTGAAAACTCTCTCTGGAAGAATAATAAAAAATATATCGTTGGTATAGATGAGGTTGGTCGTGGGGCTTGGGCAGGTCCCTTAGTAGCCGCTGCAGTTATTTTTCCTGAGTATTATTTCAGCAAAACTGCTTATTATGATTCGAAATTACTCGCGCATAGAGAACGGGAAACTCTCGATCAAACTATTAGAAATGAAAGTGTTTGCTGGGGGATTGGAGAGGTAAGTGTCAAGGAAATTGATAGACTTGGATTATCTCAATCGACACAATTATCATATCAAAGAGCATTAAAAAACTTACCAGTTCAGCCAGATCACTACCTCATCGATGCTTTTTATATAAATTTTTTAGAAAAAACTAAGCAAACTCCAATTGTGCATGGAGATTATCTTTGTTCTTCAATTGCAGCTGCTTCGATTGTGGCCAAGGTCTATAGGGATAACTTAATGGTGAAGTTATCACAACAGTACCCAAATTATTTTTTAGAAAAACATAAAGGTTATGGTACCAAGGATCATCAAAGGGCGATTTTGGAGTCTGGTTTAACTGATGTTCACAGAGTCAACTACAAGATCAGGATTTTAAATGACTAACCAGTTTACCGGAGAGGTTGGGGAAAAAATTGCCGTTGATTTTCTCAGACAACAGAATTTCAAAATTCTAGAAACAAATTTCAAGTCAAAGTTTGGGGAGGTAGATATAGTTGCAGTTGACGGAGATACACTTGTTTTTGTTGAAGTAAAAACTCGTAATTCTCGGCAATTTGGTCTACCAGAGGAGGCTGTAAATAGACAAAAAATCGATCATATAACAAAGACAATTTTTTACTATCGCTCAACCCATAAGAATTTACCTGAAGGCGACAGAGTTGATGTCGTTGCAATCGAACTTAAAGATGACGATCAAATCGAGAGGGTTGAGCTGTTAAAAAACGTTACTGGTTGAAGAAATAAGCTTTTTTGTGCTAAAATCCCCTCCAAGTGAGGGCGACTAGCTCAATTGGTAGAGCAACGGCCTTTTAAGCCGTGTGTTCTGGGTTCGAGTCCCAGGTCGCTCACCAAAAATCCTTCTTATTCTTGCCAGCTCTTCCCTTAGAATCGTATACTTGTATTTAGATGGAGCAACTACTGCCCCAATTACCTCTTGAAGAAGGTAAGGAACAAGTAAAAAGTATTTTTCAGCAAATCAACGACTCCCCAAAAAAGATGTTGGGTGTTATGGTGGGACTTTCTCTGATTATTTCACTTACCTTTTTTGGATTTCTCTATATAACCCAAACACTGGAAGTATCTCAAGGTAAAAACTCTCAAAATCAAAATCAAGAAACTTCGAATACCTCAAAAGATGATGGAGAAGCTCAGGATCAGCAACGTAAACAAGATTTGCGGGATATCTCACAGGCATTACGTTCTTATAACGTTAATTATGGCGAATACCCAGTCAGTTTGGAGAATTTAACGCCTGAGTTTTTATTTCGAGTCCCAACTGATCCAGCGACAAAAAAACAGTACGACTATCGACTAAGTGTGAATCGAAAAAGTTTTGAGATACTGGCTCGTTTGTCTAGTGGAGACGAACTTAGTCAAACAGGAGATTGATTTTTATTACCAGCGAATTTAAGTTCACTTTTCTTCCAGTTTTGAAACGGGTGGAATGCTAAACTCATCGCCGTGTAGTTAAGGTTTGCAGTTATTTCCTTAGTTAACCACAGAGGTGGAGAAAGCACTTCTTTTTCACTCTGCAGCTCTATTTCCGCAATTACCAACGGAAAGTTTTCTCCTTGGAAGAAATCTATTTCCCATTTTTTCCCGTCAACTAACATTTTGTGTCGCACCTTTGAAATTTTTTTATTTGTTAGCTTGAGAAGTTTTTCAGCTTCTGGTTTTGGAATTGGGAATTCAAACTCTTGTCTAATTAGATCACTCTCTCGGTACTTTATCGTCAAAGTCGCACTTTTACCCTCAATTCGAACTCGAATCTGTGCAGTGTCAGTCGAAACCCTTTCATTTAGATAGCCTTGAATTTGTAAATTTCCTTTTCGTAATTTTGGCAACCGTTTGGGATCTACCAAAAATCGCCTTTCAACTTCTAGAGCCATAGGTCACCTTTTATTCTTCAGGAAGTCTTTTTCTGAATCTGCTATTTCAGATCGAAGTGAGGTTACATTCTGCCAACTTGTGGAAAGAGCTTTAACAGAAAGAGGTACTAGTTTTGAACTTAGCTTACTAGATTTTTCAATCGGAAAATTCGAAAGAAGTGTAAATACGCGATGTTTTTTTGCTGCTTCAAAAATAGATTCAAGAGAGTTATAAATGGCAGAATCATCGAAGTTTATTAGTTCAGAATAAGGGAAATTTTCTTGATAGAGGTTGTTTACCAAGCTCCAATAATCAATTACCAAACCGTCAATTCCTGTATCAATAAATTCTTTTAGAGAAAAGATGTTTGCAGAAGTTTCGATACTGAGAAATACTTTGAAGGTTTGGGATCTGTGTAACCCCACTGAAGAAATCAATTTCTTTGTTTCCAGTAGGTCTGAAACGATTTTTTGATCACTGAGGACAATACTTAGATTTTTAAATGACGATTTGTTGCGGAGTTCTTTGATTAGTTCTGCTTGAGAGAGTAAGTATTCCTTAGGATTGGGATGTTTTTGCGAAAGATTAACAATCACAGTTTTACCATCGGCTTTTTGACACACTTGGACTAGGAAATCGAAAGTATTTTTTCTAGTCTTTATACTAAAGCCGTCCAAATTTATTGGACCTATGCCGTCGGCTTCTGAAAGATCTAAGCTAATTTTAGTCGTCGAATAAGGTATAGTGGCAAATATTTTTGTTGCCGTTCTAAGTACATCTGGTTGTTCGATTTTTTTAAAAACCTCAAGGCGATGGTTTTTTAGGGGTCTAAAAGCACCTCGATATAGTTTACCAGAACGGCTGTCGAGCGTAATAAGAGAATTTTGAGTCCCAATAAAGTTACCTAAAGCAGAACTTATTCCAAGTTTTTTAATCAGAGCTTCTTGGGATTTTTTCAAATTTTGACTTGAATTAATAATAACCCCACCAGCCTTTCGTAAAAAAGGTAAGCTTTCTTTTTCGACTGAATTTATCACAGCTATTTCTCCTAGTCGTAATTTCGCTAAATCTTTCTTTTTGGAAATTATTTTAGTTAACCCACTGGCTATTCCGGGAAAAATTGGTTTTAAGGAACTGACTAACGGTAAACTTATTATTGAACCAACGGTTTCTTTAAGTATTTGTACAGGAGTAGAATTAGATTCTATTTTTGTAAAGTAGACTTTATCTTTAAATATCGAAAAATGAATATTTACTGAACCTAAAGTCTTAGTTTCAATTTTTTTTGTTTCCTGTGCGATCAATTGGGCATTCTCAAGTGAGAGCTTACGTTGGTTTTGGAAGTGTTTTGAGACAACCAAAGATTTGTAAGAACCCTTAATATAAGCAATTTGAGTTTTTTGTTGGGAAATAACATAACTAGATTCAGAAAGATCCACTTTATTTATCAGGGAAACATCTTTTACAAAATTCTTTTGAAATTCTCCCCAACCAGATTGAATTCTGAGTTTACCTTGGTTTAGAAGGTCGTTGTAAACATTTCCAGAAACCTCAGGGAATAGTTTCTCTGATATCATCAGTGCAATTGTTGTTTGATCAAAATCACCGTTGCTAAGGAGTTTTTTAAGATACTGTGGGTGTAAAAAAGACAAGTACGCACTATTAATAGTTTCAAATAGATCTTTTTCCGAGTTTACAACAGAGCTAAATACTTCAGTTTCCAGCTGATTATTTGGGAGAATCAAAACAGCGTTTACCTGATAAGGTTTATTTAAAAGTTTGACTCTTTTCTTTATTTCGGTTTCTAGTTCGGAATCGAGTTTGATCCGGTTTGCTAAAAGTTGTTTAGTTTTGTCAATCAAATCAATTGACAGATTATTCACCAAAAGCAGCTTCGTTATATCCTCCTTAAAGGGTTTTAGCGTTTCTTCGAAAGCCAAACTCGTTACAAAAAAACAATTAGGAATTTTTGCATTCTGACTATTTTTGACAAAGGAGAGATTTGAAAATCCTTTTCCAATAATATCGCTATCTTCTAAATCAATTTTTTCAACCGGAAGTGTAAATTTGGGCATAAAACAAAAAAATAGACAAATTGATATTACACTAAACAAAAGTGCTAAACAACAATTTTCCCTGGGCAGGAAGAGGAAAAAGCGTTATTTCTTTTCTTCTAGTTCTTCTTGTATCTTCTTCAAGACACTTTCAGCTGTGTCTTTACCACCTAGACCAAATGCAAGTCCACCAGCGATTGCTAACATTGCAACAAATCCTGTGAACAATATTTTAATCAAGTCCTGCGCAACTCCCAATTGTGCCAAAGCAGCCAAAAAGGCAAAAATTACAATTGCCCAACGTGCTACCTGACCAACTGAACGAGCTGTTTGAGTACCAATTGAGCTTGAAGTCGCAGTTACAAAATCTCTAGTAATTTTTGCAATTACTGATCCAACTGTAACAATAATAACCGCGACAACTACATTTGGAATGTAATTTAGTAAAGATCTAATAACGTCATTTACCTGACCAAGACCTAGCTGATCAACTGACGGAATCAAAAATACCAAAAGCACAAACCAACGTAATAGTTCTCCCAAAAGTTTGGTAACTGTAAGTGAAGAGTCTGCTTTTCTTAAAGATTCTGGAATTCCTGTATTTGCCAGATATTTCTCAAAACCAACTAAAGCAAGTCCTCGAACCAAAAGATTCTTGAGAATGACTGCTACGATTACCCCGACTAAGAAAATTATCATCGCAGCTAAAAGGTTTGGAAGAAATTTGGCAGTAGATTCTAGAGATTGAGTGACCGCTTCTGTTACTGCATTTGTTATATCCTGCATAGTTTTCACCTCCTTAATAATTTAAGTATAGCCCTTCGAATAAGCTATTTAAAGCTATCTTTGATTTTCTTAATCTGTTCTGCCGCAGCTTCCTTTCCTCCTAGTGCGAAAGCCAGACCAGTAGCTATTACTGCGACTTGAGAGATTAGTTTCAACATCTCTGAACTTACACCAAGAGTCATGAGTGCTGTAATCAAACTAAAGATCATAATTGCAACAGAAGTTAACTTTGCTATCAAGTTCACTGTTGTTAATTTAGTCAATGTGCCGATTGCTGTTATTAGTAACGAAGCGTACCAAGAAAAGATTGATCCCAAAGCAAGAATTAAAGCGGCACTAGCTAAACTTGGTAGGTAACTGAAGAATTGAGCAAATCTAGAGTCAACTTCTTTCAGACCAAGAGAGTTAAGAGAGGCAATCAAAAACGCTAACATCAAAAGCCACCAAATCAAACTTGAAACAATCTCAGATACCGCTAAGTTTTTGTTTGTCTTAACTAAATCCGCGTAGGCTCCTATAGACGACAAACTCTTTTCAAGGCTTACAATTTTAACAACTTCAGACCAAACTCTGACTAAAACAGCTGAGACAATAAGACCAATTAGAAAAATCACAAGGGCAGCAAAGGTATTGGGCACAATAGTTCCTAAGCTATTGAAGAGGTTGTTTAGAGAATCTGTGGTAAATTGAATGAAATCCTGTAGTGTCACTCGTTATCACCTCCTCTCCCATAAAAAAATATGATTTGATTTTGATGATTGTACTTGAATGATAAAGATATTCATCGCCAAGTTTGGCAGTAATACTCTATAACTATCAGTCTAGAAAAAGTTTATTAAATTGTCAATTGGTTACAATTTTTTCCCAAGGGAATTCAGCTCTGCCAAAATGACCGTAGGCCGAAGTCTGTTGGTAGATAGGTCGCCTCAAATCAAGGGTGTCTATAATACCATTGACCGACAAATCAAGAAGTTTCCAAGCAAAATCCTCAATCGTTGAAAGTCTTTTCTTTTCAGTACCAAAGGTCTCAATTGCCTTTGTTAGTGGTTCTTTCTGTCCAATGACGTAAGCTATCTGAACTTCTACCTGATCCGCAAGTTTTGCAGCAACGATGTTTTTTGCTATAAATCGGGCTGCATAAGCTGCTGAACGGTCAACTTTGGTTGGGTCTTTTCCAGAAAATGCACCTCCACCTGCTCGCCCGTACCCTCCATAAGCATCAACGATTATTTTTCTGCCAGTGAGTCCTGCGTCTGAAGTGGGTCCGGGAATCGTCCATATACCCGTACCGTTAATTATTAAATCTTTTTGAGAGATTTTATAGCCGAATTCATTTAATACAGGTTTAACGACAAATTTGTACAAATCATTTTTAATTTCATTGTTCTTTATTTTTGGCTTGTGGGCTGCAGCAAGAACAACCTTTTCGATTGCCTTTGGTTTACCGTTTTCGTATAAAACCGTTACTTCACTTTTTCCATCGGGTCGGAGATAGGGAACAATCTTTTTTTCACGAACCTCGTCGAGCCTTTGGGTCAAGCGGTGAGCAATGCTTATTGGTAGAGGCATAAGATCCTTAGTCTGATTTGATGCAAAACCGAACATCATTCCTTGATCTCCCGCACCACCACTATCTACACCCAAAGCAATGTCATTTGATTGCTGATGCACTAAGTTAACCAATTTAGCTTTATCAGTAAATTCAAAACTAGGATCAGTGTAACCAAGACTTCTGACAGCATTTCTTACAGTTTTTTCATAATCAATTTTTGAGTTACTTTTTATTTCTCCACCTACCAAAATAAAGTCTTTAGTAACAAAAGTCTCAATGCCGGTGTGGCTATAAGGATCCTGAGTGAGAGCCTCGTCCAAAACAGCATCGGAGATACGATCACAAATTTTATCAGGATGACCAGCAGCTACAGACTCGGAAGTAAATTTTTTATACATAATTTTAACCTTTCTAACAAAAAAACACTTCCTGAAAAGTGTTGAAGAACACATTCCCTTTCAGGGCGTATCGCTTTGGCACCCTACTGTGTTTAGGGTTGCCGTCCCGGTCCAATCGGGCGCTCTTGATACAGCGTTTTCGCTATTAAGTAGTTTGCCAAAAATTGCGTCTACTTGTCAACAGTTTTTCTTGCAATGAGGGTAGTTTTAGTGTAAACTCTCAATCAAAATCAACCTATTTCAGAAAGGAAATTTTAGAAAGTTATGTTAAATCTTGATCAAGTACTTTACTGGGTTTTAGCAAGCAGCGTGTTAGCAATTTTATACGGTGGGGTTTTAACGGCTTGGATTCTTCGCCAAAAAGCTGGCGATAAAAAGATGGTTGAAATCGCCAAGGCTATTCAAGAAGGCGCCAGTGCTTATTTGAATCGCCAGTATAGTGTCGTGGCAATCGTTGGGTTGATAATTTTTGGTGCCTTGTATTTTTACGTTGGAAAAGAGTCGTCAATCGGGTTTGTAATTGGTGCTCTAGCTTCAGCGGCAGCTGGTTATATTGGTATGAATGTCGCGGTTAGAGCAAACGTACGTACTGCTGAAGCAGCTAAACGAGGTCTCTCAAGTGCTTTGGACACCGCTTTTAAGGGTGGAGCTGTTACTGGGTTAATGGTAGTTGGGTTAGCATTACTTTCTGTTGCAGGATTTTACTTTATAACAAGAGATGTCAAAGCTCTTATTGGTCTAGGGTTTGGTTCGTCCTTAATATCAGTATTTGCTAGGTTAGGAGGGGGGATTTTTACTAAAGGAGCTGATGTCGGTGCCGATTTGGTTGGTAAAGTAGAAGCTGGTATTCCTGAGGATGATCCTCGCAATCCGGCCGTGATTGCAGATAATGTTGGCGACAATGTTGGTGATGATGCCGGGATGGCAGCGGATCTTTTCGAAACATACGCCGTGACAAGCATTGCGGCAATGCTACTTGGGTCTTTGATTTTTAATGGAGACGAGAAGGCAATTCTTTACCCACTTGCATTGGGGGGAGTTTCTATCATAGCTTCGATTATAGGTACATTTTTCGTTAGACTTTCAGGAAAAGCAATCATGCGAGCATTATACCAAGGTTTGATAGTATCAGGAGTTTTGGCTGCGGTTGGGTTTTTCTATGTGACAGAGATGTTTTTTAAGGGGGCAGACCTAACTGTTCTGGGAGCCAATGTTACTTCCCTGACAATTTTTTATTCTAGTTTGATCGGTCTAGCTGTGACGCTTGGAATGGTTGTTATTACCGAATTTTATACCTCAAAGGGTTTCGGATCAGTAAAAGCAATTGCTAAAGCGTCTACGACTGGCCATGGAACAAATGTTATTGCTGGTTTGGCAGTATCAATGAAATCAACTCTGGCACCAATTCTTTTAATCGCCGGCGGGATATTATTAGCCTACAATTTAGCTGGAATCTATGGGATAGCTGTGGCAGCTGTTTCTATGCTTTCGATGACCGGAATCATTGTCGCTATTGATGCTTTTGGACCAATAACTGACAACGCTGGTGGAATCGCTGAAATGGCTGGGTTGCCTCAAAGTGTTCGAGATATCACTGACCCGCTTGATGCAGTTGGAAACACGACTAAAGCAGTTACAAAGGGTTACGCAATCGCATCGGCTGGTTTAGCGGCTTTAGTTTTGTTTGCTTCGTATTCTGCCGACTTAGCTGATGCAGGAAAGATAGTTAATTTTGTTATTTCAGATCCAAAAGTTTTGGTCGGTCTATTTATTGGTGGGGCACTTCCTTATTTCTTTGCTGCGTTGGCGATGGAGGCGGTTGGAAAAGCAGCTGGTGCGGTTGTGACAGAAGTTCGTCGACAGTTTAAAGAGATAAAAGGAATCATGGAAGGCAAAGCCAAACCAGATTACGCTAGGGCAGTTGCAATTGTAACTGCAGCGGCTCAAAGAGAAATGATTGTACCGGCTTTAATCCCAGTGGTCGCCCCAATATTAGTAGGTTATTTTTTGGGAGCAGCCGCACTTGGAGGGCTTTTGGTTGGAACCTTGATTACTGGTATATTTGTAGCTATTTCAATGACTACTGGAGGAGCAGCTTGGGATAACGCCAAGAAGTATATTGAAGAGGGTGAATATGGTGGAAAAGGTTCAGAGGCACATAAAGCAGCCGTCACGGGTGATACGGTGGGTGATCCCTATAAAGATACTGCTGGTCCCGCGATCAATCCAATGATTAAGGTCATAAATATCGTCGCCCTATTGCTCGTACCTTTTTTGAAATAGGTTTTATTTTTCTGCGAGGTTTTCCAAGACACTCTCAAGAGTGCTTTCGGCAGAAATGTTGGATGTATCTATTACCAGATTGAAAAACTTTGGATTTTCGTGATTTTCCGTCGAATATAGTTTTTTAAATTTAGCAACTATTCCGCTTCGGCGTTTTCGTACTTCCTCAGCAGTTTCTTTGTGAGTGTGGTCGCGGGCAATTATACGTTCTTCAGCGATTTTTGGATCACAAGTTAATAACACTTTAAAAACATCGGTCAAATCCTTAGCAAACCAGCCTCCATAATGACTATCAAAAACAAAATCATTTTCCTGCTTCATTTTCTGGGCAAATTTCATATCGACTTCACGATCAATTTCATCAGGAACTAATTCTTTATTCCAAAGGGGAATATCGTGTTCAAGTGAGTACTGACGGAAAAAATCTCCAGCTGAGAAATATTTAAAGTTGAGTTTTTTTGCTAAGGATTTTGCTAGGGTTGTGGTACCGCTTCCGACATCACCTGCGACAACAATGTTTCTGTATCTCACTATATAACTATATTAGAGAATACAAACTTCTAAGTAAAGGAATCCTTCACTTAAGCAGATCTGAAAGCAGTTGGGCAGGTAACTAGCTTGAAACTATTCTTAGTTTCTTTCTTCGCGAGGGCGAGCTTCGTTTACAACGAGGGCTCTTCCTTCGACATCTTTACCATTCATTTCAGAAATAGCAGCGTCCGCATTAGAGTCGTCGACCTCGACGAATCCAAAACCACGGCTTCTGTGAGTCATCTTGTCCATGATGACATTGGCTGATGTTGGACTGTAAGAAGAAAACATTTCTTCTAGTCCTTGGTCATTAACTGAGTAGGGTAAATTACCTACAAAAAGTTTTTTTGCCATTTTGTTTGTGCCTCCTTTTCAAGCACCTTGTATTAAATTATAAAAACAAGCTAATTTTATGGGGAAACCGCTAAAGCGAGGAGAAAATCCTTAACAAACCTTTAGTACAAGTTTGCCATCAAACTAACACTTGCCTAATTATTATATATCAAAGTAGCACACCCGTCAATCGAGTAGGGACGATTTACTGAATAGACTGAAAATGATATACTCTAGGACATCATTATGAGTATCGGCCGAAATGACTGGAATGCTAAGTTAATAGCGTATTTTGTTTCTAATACAAGATTAGTTTTATTGATTTTAGCTGCCGTAATACTGGGTGGTATTTTCTCTCTCAATTCTCTCAGACGGGAAGGTTTTCCAGAGGTACAGCCAAAAGTAGTTGCTATCAATACTATATACCCTAGAGCTTCTTCAACTGAAGTGGAATCTCAAATAACCAAAGTGGTTGAAACGGCTGTCAAAGACACTGATGATGTTGCGGATGTTAGTTCGACAAGCGCAACAGGTTTTTCTAGTATAGTTTTAAATTTAGAGCAAAACGCGGATTTAGATCTTTCGGTTCAAAATATTCGTAGTAAGATCACTTCAATCTCAGATGAGCTACCAGAAGAAGCTCAGGAGCCTCAAGTACAAACATTTTCTGCAGGAGGAGCCGATTTTATTGTTGGGGTTTATGGGTCTGAGAATTTAACCGAATTAAGACTGGAAACAAAAGAAATTATCGCTAATCTTTCCGAGGTTACTGGTGTAAAGGAGGTTAAGCAGATATTGGATCAAGAAGAGAGACTAGTTATTACCTATAAACCTGAAATTTTATCCGCAAATAAGATCACAGCCCCCCAAATAGAGCTGATACTAAAAGGAAACAATATCGATTTCCCGCTTTCTAGACTAGATATTGATGGCAAGAATCAAACAATTGTTTCTCAAGGGTCCTATCGAACTAAGGAAGACTTTGAGAATCAAATTATTGGTTTATCGACAGGCGGAAAACTTTTGAGACTCAAAGATGTTGCGTTAATTTCGCTCGAAACAAATTCTGTTGAGCAAATACAGCGTATTGGAGTTTTGGAAGGAAAGAAACTAGATTCTCGAGAATCCATTTTAATACAAATAAGTATTACGGAGAAGGCAGATATCCTTGATGTGAAAAATGAACTTGATGAAAGAATAAGTGATATTCGGGAAGATAAGCTAATCGATAGTAAAACCAAAATTGAATTCTTACTAGACAGCTCGCAATCAACTAAAGACCAAATCGATGAAATAGTTTCTGGAGCAATCGGGGATAAAAATACTTTATATATTCTGGGAGGTGTCCAGCTGGTATTACTGGCGATGCTTTTGTTTGTTAATTGGAGAGCGGCTTTGGTCGCTTCAGCTGCGATTCCACTGAGTTTTTTCTTCACCTTGCTTTGGTTGTACCTTGCCGGTATTCAGCTAAATACTATAGTTTTGTTCTCCTTGATTTTGGTGCTTGGTTTGATAGTTGATCCGGCTATTGTAATTTTGGAATCAATACAAAGGTATAAAGATTTAGGAAGAAAGGGAACTGAAGCAGTTCTAGAAACTGGTAAACGTTACGGAGCTGGACTATTCATCGCTGTACTAACAAGTATTATTGTTTTTATTCCTTTTGGTGTAGTTTCAGGGGTTTTTGGTGAAATTATCAAATATATTCCAGCTACAGTAGTACCGGCGCTGTTAGCTTCCTATTTTGTTCCACTCGCAATATTGCCAATGATCGCCGCACGGTTTTTGAAAGGTAAGAAGAGAAGTATTTTACCCAAGAGTGAAGATGAGGATATTTGGCCGGCCGCGGTTTATATGATGAAATTTAATTCTTGGGTACTGAAGAATAACTTGCGAAAAATTTCAGTCCTCCTTGTCATAGTCGGTTTGATAGCTGGTAGTTTTGTTTTTGTTATTAATGGTTCAATTCCAGTAGTTCAGTTTTCTTCCCCAAGTGACACAGATGCTTTATCTGTTTCAGTACGTTTTCCTAAGGGTACAACATTTGCCAACAAAGACACTATAAGTAAGGAGGTCGAGAGTAAAATTAACGATCGGTTGGGAATAGAGAACTATTTCTATTTCAATCAAACAGAAGACACCGCAACAATCTATATCACCTTACAGAGAGATCGAGAAGCTGAAAATTCAAGTAAAAAAATACTTTCCCGGCTTAAAACAGCCCTTTCGGAAATAAAAAAAGTCGAAATTACTTCTCAAGAAGTTTCTGTGGGACCGCCTGAGTCTGAATTTCAAATTCAAGTGCAACTTTTTGATAACGATATTGTGATACTGGAGAAAGCTGCTAAAGATATTGGAGCTTATCTAGATAAAAAAAATGAAATCGAAAAGATAGATGACGGTTTCAGCGGGAAAGGGGATCCTCAAATTCTAATCACAATAGACAAAAATAAATTAGCTGCATTTGGACTGAGTGTTTTTGAAGTAGATCAAATATTAAAAAGCTACCTTGATGAAAGAAAAATAACTAAATTTAATGATTCCGAGAAAGATGAGTCAAAGGAGGTTTTCTTGAAACCAGCGAGCGAGACGCTTCCAAAAACAAAAAAAGAAATTGAAGCTCTCCAAATCTTAACAAAAACTGGTCAAGAGATCAGTTTAAGCTCAATCGCTTCAGTTAGAGAAACAAGCGTTCTTGACAATATCCAACGTTTTAATGGTAAGCGTTTTATCAATGTCAAAGCTCGACTCAAAAATAATGACGATTTGATAAAAATACAGACTGAGATTGATAATTATCTCGAAAAGGATAAGCTTAATTCACTTGGCATCGATTCTAAGGGAAACCAAGGAGAGTTTGATGATATTGCTCAGTCTTTTCAAGAATTATTTATTGCACTTGCAGCCGCAATTTTCCTTACCTACCTAGTTCTAGTTTTGCAGTTTCGTAGTTTCACCCAGCCAGTAATAATGTTGTTTACGATCCCCTTGGCGGCTATAGGTGTCTTTCCCGCTTTATTTTTGGTAAATGGTCAGCTTGGTTTTCTTGAAATTTTAGGATTTACTATTCTTGTAGGCCTAGTTGAAAATGTGGCAATCTTTCTGATTGACTACGCTAATCAACTAGTTAAGGAGAGAAAGATGAGTTTGACTGAGGCTATAGTACTGGCTTCGGGGGTACGATTTCGACCAATTATCTTGACCAAGGTTGTCGCTTTGGGTGGGTTGTTACCTCTAGCAATTTTTTCACCTTTTTGGCGCGGCCTTAGTAGTGTAATCATCGGTGGAATACTAGTTTCAGGATTTCTTTCAATGACGGTGGTACCAATCTTTTATACCTGGATCGGAGCACTTCGCAGTCGGTCTCACAGTATTTTCAATAAATCAAAATAAAAGATAATTTTGAGTAACTTTGGCTTTTGTGGTAAAATCAGCTTCACTTTGGCCTCGTCGTCTAGCGGTTTAGGACAGCTGATTCTCATTCAGCAGATCGCGGGTTCGAATCCCGCCGAGGTCACCAAAAAATGAAAAGAGTTATTACAATTTCATTTCCCCAAACTAATTTATCCAAACAAGCAGTATTTGATTTGGATCAAAAAACTCTATACGAACTTGTTGATTTTGCTACTAAGAACCTGACCCAGTTTTCAAAAGGTGCTAACTATTTTGGCAAGTACAGTCTTTCAGATGTAATGCCAATTCACAATTTTTCAGGGATAAGGAATTTGAACCAAATCAAACAAATGCAGGAAAAAATTCAATCTGGAAAAGATATACTTGAAAGAAATAATTTCCCAAACATAAAATTAGTTATTGCCCCAAACTCTAAGTTGTTACTCTTTGATGGCACGCATACCCTAATTGCTTGTTTACTACAGAAGAAAAAATTATTATCGGAAGTACCTTATTTAATTATAAGTGCGGAAAATTTTAAGCCAGTTTTACCAGAGGAGCTTTCCATTTTTTTTCCTAGAGATTTTCGTGACGAAGTAAAATCCAACTGGAGTAATTTTGTAGTTAATTGGCAAGCACAGACAGGTTTTCAGATCGAAAAACGAGAATACCAGACAATGGGGGAGTTAACTTTGGAATTTAGCAAAAGATATAAAAGTACGGTACAAAAGTAGACCCTTTGGATCGCGGGAGAGTTTTCTTTCAAGATCTTCTCTAATTTTCTGATCCTGTTCAGCTTCAAATTTTGCTGGGAAATAAAAAAGGTTATAGTAGGCTTGATCAACTTCGTTAAAACCAAAACCCTCTAGTTTATATTTGTATGAAAGCGGGTCCTCAAGTTTCATAGTTTTTTCAATATCAAGTACTTGGTCTGGCTTTTTCAGTTGGGAGTTTATTTTTTCACGAGCCTTAGTTAACTGATCTTTTGGTAAGCCAGCGGGTTCTAATATTTCATTAATAATAGCGTCAGTACTCCAACGGTCAAGGCCAAAAATATCAAAGTAGAGATTGTAATGAGAAGCAATGAGAAAACCGTCTTTCTTTAGGATTTTTTTGATTTCAGAAAAAACTTGTGGCTCTTCCTCAGGAGAAAGATAGGGTAAAACACCATTGAGAATAACATAATCAAATTTTGTTTCCAATTTTCCTAATTCAGAGAGAGATAGCTTTTGATAAACATCCGGCAGGTTTTCTTCCCGTGCTCGTTTCCTTGAGGTTTCAATCATTCCTTGGGAATAATCACAAGCAACGACATCCCAACCTTCCTTTTGCAATAGTCTCGTCATCAATCCTGGACCGCAGCCCGCATCTAAAACTTTCCCTTTTGGCTTAAGTTTTAAAAAAATTAGTATCAGTTCATAGCGAAATGAGTTTGCGGGGTAATGATTATCCTTTCGATTGAAAGAAGTATCTTCATATTCTGTCGAAACAGAATCCCAGAGTTGAGATGGCGTGGAAGAGAATATTTTTGACATAGGCACAATTATATAACTTTAAAGCTGTTTTGCGCAATCGCTTGAAAGGAGAGTCAAAACTTGCAAATTGCTTGATTGGTTAGTATAATTTCTTACCAACAAACCCAGCATGTTTCTAAGGAGGAGATTTGGTACAAACAGCTAGTCAAGAGGTTTCGGCGAGGACGAGCGCAAAGATTATTTTGCGTTTTGGGAACATCGTTCGCAGAGCGGAGGAGGACTATCGGATTCTGGAGCTGCGTGCTTCTAAACGTCCGAAGAAGAGGTTAGCTGATTGCTCTTTCGTTGCTGTTACTTCTGATGAGCTTCGGAGAATCGTGAACGAAGGGTTGGGAACTATTCTACACCTTAAGTGTCGCTGGTCATGGTGTAAGAGAGAGGTCTACGTGTACCCAGGGTAACCTACAAATTGTTTTCACGGGCGTCTTCTTTAAAGTTTTTGGAAGATGCCCTTTATTATGTGTACTTGAGAACAAGAATTAAAAGCGAATAACTAGAGTTTTCGATGTCTGCGTTTTACTTTGAGAGAAGCTAGTGCCTTTTCTAGAGCAGCAGAAGTTTGGGCAAACTGCTCATTAGTTAAAGTGTGCCTTTGTTTGAGAGCTTCTTGCGCTCTCCTTTTGGCTTCTTCAACGGCTTTTTCATCAATTTCGTCATCCCACTCTGCAAGATCAGTCATCACGGAAACATTTTTACCGGTAATCTCGACAAAACCATTTCCCGTAACAAGATAAGTAGTTTTATCTTGCTTCTTAACCTTTAGCTCACCAGGTTTTACTTGTGTAATTAATGGTAGATGGTTAGGTAAAATTGTGATCTCGCCATTGGGAGTGGGTATCGAAACTTGATCGACATCATCACTATAAACTTTTTTTTCTGGAGTCACTATTTCTAATTTCATCAGAGTGACTATTATACCTAGAGGAGTAAGAATTGACAACAATATTTCCAAAAGCTAGAATTAAAAAAGTGAAACATCAACATGCCCGTTATATTTTTATACTTTCTGTTTTTCTTTTTTCGCTAGTTTCATTAAATTTCGCTACAATCGCTTCTAATTCAACTCAAAAGTCTGATTTAGTTTCTGAGAGGCAAAATCTCGCAGCCGCGATTGAGGAAATTGGTAAAGTTTTACCAGGAGATAGTCAAACTTACTACTACAAGTTTTACCTTAAAGATTCGAGTGCGGCTAGTAATATAACAAGTTCAAGTCAAACTGATAGCTCAAAGATTTCGGGAGCCACAGTAACGATAACAAATAAATCCAGTTTTCACTGTGGCGATTCGGGTAGCAATTATACCTTTGCGGAAGTAGACAGTTATTACAAAATAATTTGCCAAGAAGCAGGGGAAATGAAGTTGACCATCTCCAAAAGTGGTTACAACACAAAATCTACTAGTATTTCTCAATATGATGGTGATATACCGACAATTTATCTGACCAAAGCAACTCCAAAGGTCGTTGCACCCCCACCAGAAACAATTAAAAATGTAAAGTTACCTTCGAAATTCAAAGAAGCTGGGAGTGAGACAACTGACCTGTCAAAAATTACTAACCCAGCTAAAGTAGACAACTTGATTCTAGATTCAAGTAAAGCAAAAATAAAATATAGTGAAAGTGTTGATCTTTCCTCTACAGAAGTTAGAGATAAATTTAAAGAACTAGATAAATACGTTAATCTTGAAAAGGTAGGTGTAATCGCAGTTGATTCTACAAGTCTTCCAGTACTCAATAAAAAGGCGAACTTAACAATGAAAACTTTACCTTTTATTAAAACCCCTAAGGTTTTTGTCGATGGTAAGGAGAATAAAAATGTTGTTACAAACGTACAATATAAAGACGGTGTTCTAACTTTTGATGTTTCTCACTTTTCTACCTTTACAGTTGTTCCAACTATTGGAATCAATGAGCCAGCTAACAATTTTGAAACTAAGGAAAAAACAGTAACACTACGAGGAAGCGTATCTGATCCAACGGCTAGTGTTTCAGCAAAGCTAAATAATAAAGATCTAGGTAAGTTACAGGTAGCAACTGACAGCGGTATTTTTAAAAAAGAGGTTCAGCTTGCAGACGGTTTGAATAAAATAGTAATTAGCGCTCTTTCAGCAAACGGTGCTACTGCTAGTGCAACCGTTTCTGGTACTTTGTTAAATATAGCCAGTAAACTACCCGTTTATCTCGTGCTGGCAGTTTTAGCAGCTGTAGCAGCCTTTGGGGTGGTGGTTTCGATGAAATTTATGCGTAAAAAACTGCAAAGAAAGTTAGCTGTTAAAGAAGAGAACAGTAGTGTTGGAGAAGAGAGTCAAAATACAGAGGCTAATAAATCTCCTGATAATACTTAAAAATAAGTTGTTGTTATTTTTTAGTTAACTCAGAGATGTTACCGCGCATGTAAAAATCTTGCTCAGGTATTGAATCCAAATCACCTTCTAAAATTTGTTTAAAGCCTTTGACAGTTTCCGCTAGAGATACATATTTCCCTTCTCTACCAGTGAAAGTTTCACCGACGAAGAAAGGTTGACTCATAAATCTTTGAATTTTTCTGGCTCGATTTACCGTCAATTTGTCATCATCAGAAAGCTCTTCCATACCTAAAATAGCAATTATATCTTGGAGTTCTTTATATCTTTGCAAAACTTTTTTGATTTTTTGGGCAACTTCGTAGTGCTCAAGACCAACTACATTAGGATCTAGGGCTCGAGAACTTGAAGATAGTGGGTCGACAGCTGGATAGAGTCCTTGCTCAGCAATGCTTCTTTCCAAAACAATTGTTGAATCCAAGTGTGCAAAAGTTGTTACTGGAGCTGGATCCGTGTAGTCATCTGCTGGTACGTAAATCGCTTGTAGTGAAGTGATAGAACCTTTTTTAGTAGAAGTAATCCGCTCTTGCAAAGCACCCATCTCGGCAGCTAATGTAGGTTGGTAACCAACAGCTGAAGGGATTCGACCAAGGAGTGCTGAAACTTCAGAACCTGCTTGGGTAAATCTAAAAATATTATCTATAAATAGCAAAACATCCTGATTTTTTTCATCACGAAAGTATTCTGCGATTGAAAGTCCTGCAAGGGCGACACGAAGACGAGCTCCAGGAGGCTCATTCATCTGACCAAAAATTAGGGCAAGTTTATCGAGTACCTTGGCTTCCTTCATCTCGTTGTAGAGGTCATTTCCTTCCCGAGTGCGTTCTCCGACCCCTGCGAAAACTGAATAACCACCATGTTCCTTAGCGATATTGTTGATCAACTCTTGAATGATGACTGTCTTACCGACTCCCGCTCCACCGAAAACTCCGATTTTACCCCCCTTTATAAATGGAGCCATAAGATCAATCACTTTAATTCCAGTTTCAAGTACTTCTTGCTTGGTTTCCTGCTCAGTCAGTGTTGGAGAAGGGCGATGAATCGGGTAGTATTTTTTGGCTTTGATTTCGCCTTTATTATCAACTGGGTCTCCAGTCACATTCAAAATTCTTCCCAGGACTTCTTCACCCACAGGTACACTGATTGGCTTTCCAGTGTCAGTGACCTCAACCCCACGTTGAAGTGCGTCTGTCGCTCCCATTGCCACTGCTCTGACCCAACCGTTGCCAAGATGATTCTGAACTTCAAGGGTTAATTTTGTTTTATTTAAAGTGAGCTCCAATGCATTGTAAATAGCTGGAACGTTATTTTGGTCAAATTCGACGTCCACTACTGGTCCAATAACCTGAATTACTTTACCTTTAATCATTTAAGAAAACCTCCGTTAATTAATAGCGGCAGTATATGTGATTGCATGTGTGGTCGCAAGGGAGTGTTTGTGCCCAAAGAAAACCAAGTATACTCAACAATTTCTTTTCCATCTACTTTTAGAGTGTTATCTAGATCACCCTTGAAAATATAAGTTTTCCAGTTACCATAATCTGAATTCGTGTAAACATAATTACCAATAAGTTCCAGTGAATTCTTATTTACTTGTGCATTTAATTCTTCTTTAATCTCTCGGGTTAAGCATTCGAGAGCAGTTTCGTTAGCTTCGAATCGACCTCCTGGTAGCTTGAAACCATTGTCCTTAGCCTCTCTAACTAAGAGGATTTTGTTTTCTTTAATGCAGGCTAGATAACTTCTTTCTTTCATATATTAATTAAGCGCAATACTAGCGGTTGAGATGTCCAAAATCTCGTTTGTTATACCTTCCTGTCGTAGCTGATTATAAATTAATGTCAACTCGTCAACTAGCTCAGAAGCATTATCAGAGGCATTTTTCATTGCAACCATGCGGGCTGAATGTTCACTTGCCGAAGCTTCAAGAAGAATTTGGTAAATTTCCATTAAGACATAATGAGGGAGAATTGTTTCTAGGACTTCATCTTCACTTGGCTCAAATTTGTACTCAGCCTCTTTTTCTGTTTGTTGGTCCGATTCCATTCGAGTGAGATCGATAATTGGTAGTATTTGTTTAATGGTTGCAGTTTGCTTTAGAGTCGATTCAAAAACTGTATAAATCACTGAAACCTTATCAATCTCTTTGTTCAAGAAAGCTTTTACTAGAAAATTAGAAATATTTTTAGCCAATTCCAAATTCGGATGCTCTACTAATTCAAAATCAGCAATCAAATTTTTCGCTGCTTTTGACAAAAAAACTTGCCCCTTTTTACCAACACTGATAAACAACAGCTCTTTACTGCCTGAGTCACCTACTTTTTTGAATAAATTTGTATTTAAAGCTCCGCATAAACCTCTATTTGTTGAGATTAGTAAAACTGCCTCTCTTGAAGTTTCCTCTCGGTAAAGTAATGGATGCAATTCTGGATTTATACCAGAGGAAATATTTTCCAAAACTTTATTGATTATTTCTGTGTAACTTCTTCCACCTAAAGCTTGTTCCTGAGCACGACGCATTTTTGCTGCACTAACGAGCTCCATCGCCTTAGTGATCTTTGATGTATTTTTGATTGATTTAATTCTACCGCGCAGTTCTTTGGTGGTCGCCATTATTTGAAGTTTTTCTTGAAATCAGTCATAAACTTTTCTAAGTCTTTTGTTAGTTTTTCAGTTAGTGTTTGTTCTTTTACTATTGTGGCAAGTAGGTCCTTTCCTTTAGTTTGTAAGCTTGTAGTCAAGGAGTCTTGAAATTGTGAAATTTTTTCCATAGACACATCATCAAGATGACCATTTGTAGCCGCCCAAATCAAAACAACTTGAATCTCTACAATAACGGGCTCATATTGTGGTTGTTTAAGAATTTCTACAATTCTTTTACCCCTCTCCAGCTGATTTCGGGTCGCGTCATCTAAGTCCGAACCAAATTGAGCAAACGCTTCAAGCGAACGAAATTGCGCTAGGTCAAGCCTTAAACTGCCGGCAACTTGCTTCATTGCTTTAATCTGCGCTGCCCCTCCAACTCGAGAGACTGATAGACCAACATTGACCGCTGGACGAACTCCAGCGTTAAACATATCTGCTTCGAGATAAATCTGCCCATCAGTAATAGAAATAACATTTGTCGGTATATAGGCGGACACGTCACCAGCTTGTGTTTCAATAATTGGTAGAGCTGTTAGTGAACCACCACCAAAATCCTTATTGAGTTTCGCAGCTCTTTCTAACAATCTAGAATGTAGATAAAAAATATCTCCTGGGTATGCTTCTCGACCAGAAGGTCGACGGAGCAGCAAAGAAATTTGACGGTATGCCCAGGCGTGTTTGGAAAGATCATCGTATATCACAAGGCTGTCTTTACCCTTGTCCATAAAATATTCACCGATTGAGCAGCCGCTGTAGGGTGCGAGGAATTGTAGAGCAGCAGAGTCAGCTGCCGAAGCAGAAACTATAATTGTATGCTTCATCGCCCCATATCTTTCTAAAGTATCAATAATCTGTGCTATTTTGCTGGTTTTTTGACCAATAGCTACGTAAATACAAATAACTCCAGAGTCTTTTTGATTTATGATGGTATCCAGTGTGATTGCAGTTTTACCGATACCTCTGTCCCCAATAATCAATTCTCTCTGGCCTCTTCCGATTGGAATCATCGCATCGATGGCTTTTATACCAGTCTGTAAAGGAGTGTTTACTGACTGTCTAGCAATTACACCTGGTGCAATTTTTTCGATTGGGAATTCGGCAGAGGATTTTATAGGGCCTTTACCGTCAATTGGTTTTCCTAGTGGGTCGACAACCCTTCCAATCAAAGCCTCGCCGACTGGAATAGAAAGTATTTTACCGGTAGTTTCTACCTGATCACCTTCTTTTAGCAATTTATAATCACCAAAAACTACAATACCAACGCTGTCCTCTTCCAAATTTAAAGCTAAACCTGTTAAATCATGAGGAAGTTTAACAAGTTCGTTATAGGAAACTTCGCTTAAACCGTTGACTTTAATAACTCCATCTCCAATCTCGGTTATTATCCCAATGTTTTTTTTCTGAGTCGTAGCTTTTAAATTCTCGATTTCTTTTTTTAATTCTGTTACTAAATTGCTCATGCCTAATTATTACCTTTCAATATTTGCAAATTACTCAAAACAGTATTCTCCCAGACATTATCAGCTTGAGAGACTTTAATTCCTGAAATGAGATTCTTATTTTCAAGTTCCTTTAAAATCATTTTTTTACCTAATTTTTTTTCAAAAAAAACTTTTATCGCATTTTTTTCGCGACTTTCAATAGGGTATGCGGATTCCAATATTAATTCACTATTTTTCTGCTCACGAATTAGAAATTTTTCTAGTGCTCCAAGAATCTCCTTTGAATTAGAAGATCTGTTTCTTACTAAAAGAGTTATAAATTTTCTTAATTTTGCCTCATTTGTTTTTCCAGACTTTTGAGAAGCCAGAAAAATTTGTTTGGCTAGTTGTTGTGATTTTTTGGTTATCTTCATTTTTTGGTTAAACCTTCGATCGTTTCAGAAACCATTTTTTTATCAGTCGACTCTGAAACACTTTTTTTGGTTACTGCTGCAGTTGCTGCGATTACAAGTTCTGTGAGTTCTTTTCTTGCATCTAGCAGCATTTGATCTTTTTCCAAAGACATTCTCTCCGTATTTTTATCTAACAGTTGTTGCATTGAATCTTTAGTTTGGGCCAGATTTTTCTCAGTCAACTCTTTTGCCTCGGATTTTGCTTCTGAAATAATCTGTGAAGCCTCTGTTCTTGCCTTGTCCAAAATAGTGACTTGTTCATCAGAAATTTTTTGCAGTCTTTTTTCAATCTCCTCAGCTTCTTTTAGAGATTTTGAAATTTTTACTTTTCGATCCTCGAGACTTTTGAGAATTGGTTTATAGAGAAACCTTTTCAAAAGAAATAAAAGAATCGCAAAATTTACAATTTGCGCCAAAAGTAATATTGGATTGATTCCGAACTCTTTTACAATTTCCATCTGAATTTAGCTAAGAGAATTTGATTTTCTTAACCTTATAACTCTCATCTCTTCAAAGAAAGCTAGCCCATAAAAGCCAAAACTAAGGCATAAATAGCAATAGCCTCTGCGAAGGCCATACCCAAAAGCATTGCAGGTAAAATTTTCCCTTGGGCATCAGGATTGCGGCCAATAGCTTCCATAGCTTTAGCTCCTATCCAACCCACTGCTAGGGCGGGTAACATACCTCCAAGAGCAACAATAACACCACCGTGTAGTGAAAATTCCATATAAGTTAAAAACACCCCCCTTCAATATTAATGAACTTCATGTTTTTCCGTTAAGATCACAATGAAGACTAATGTAAGCATCATAAAAACAGTTGCTTGCACAAAACCGACTAACAGTTCCAAAGCCATAAAAGGCAGCGGCACAAAAAAAGCAAATAATCCGGAAATTGTGGTAAGCAATGCTTCGCCGGCAAAGATATTACCAAAAAGTCGGAAAGAAAGCGAGAGTATTTTGGTAATCTCGGCAACTATTTCAAGCAAACCGACAAATAACAGAACAGGGTTTATAGAAAAGTATCGTCTTAAGTAATCAACAATTCCCAAAGTCGTGATTGAAAAGTAATGAGTTACCCCAACAGAGATCAAGGCGAGTGCTAAAGTGAGGTTGATGTCTGAATTAGCGGATCGAAATAGTGGTACTAGTACTTCTTTCCCGTCATGAATTTCATGTATTCCTATTGTACCAACACCAGGTAGTAATCCGAGATAATTTGATACAATGATTAAAATAAAAAAAGTTGCAATTATCGGAAAAATTCTTTTTGTACGCTCACCAGCTAAATTTTCCATTGTGGAGTAGAGAGTTTCAATGACCAGTTCAGCAAAATTTTGCAAACCACTAGGAATTTTTTTAATATTCTTCCCTGCAAAGTAGGCAAAAGTGATAATCACAGCCATACCGATCCAAGTAGTAATTAATGAGTTAGTAATAGGTAAAGGTCCTATTTGGGTAATTTTTTCAGCCGCGATTTCAATACTTGCAGACATTTCTAGATTTTTATAATTTCTTCGAATTTAATATAATAGAGTTCCACTGGAATTTCAGGAAACACTATATGTAACAGTTTTTCAGCTTTTTTTAAAGAATTTTTATGGTCTTCTAAGCTATTTTCATCTCCAAAGGCCCCACAGTCTTCGTGATCCATAATTATGATTTTCTTAGGTTTATGTAACCGATTAGAGACGGCAATCGCGTCAAATAGTAAATGAATATTTTTTGACGCTCCTGGAAAAGTTAAGAGATCATATTTATCGGTTAATCCAGCGTCTTCCTTGAATTTTCGGGATCGTGTTACAAAACGATAATCAATACAGCGGATAATAAGCGCTTCGATAGTTTCAGTATGTACTTTTGTCATAATAGCAAGATATAGTATCAAACTTAAGCCTAACTCGCAAGACTCCCTAGAAGTATGCAATAATTATTTTGGAAACATGCTTGAAATTGAGAAACCTTTAAAACCAGTTTTGCTTGTAATTCTTGACGGTTGGGGTATTGCACCTCCAGGGCCAGGAAATGCCATTGAATTGGCAAAAAAACCCTACTTTAACTCTTTACTTGCAAATTATCCTCACACTCAGTTAACTGCTTCCGAAGAGTCTGTTGGTTTGCCAAAAGGGGAGTCTGGTAATTCAGAGGTTGGACACTTAAATATTGGTGCAGGAAGAATAGTCCAGCAGGATTTGCCGCGAATTAATAGTGCAATTGCTGATGGTTCCTTCAGTCGAAACGAGTCGTTGATAAAAGCGTATGAAAATACGCTAGCAAATAATTCAAATCTTCATCTGCTAGGATTGGTTGGTACAGCAGGAGGTCATTCAAGTGTTAAGCATTTATATGCGCTGCTTTTAGAAGCCAAGGAACATAAGGTCAAAAATGTTTATTTACATTTGTTTACTGATGGTAGAGATTCTTCGACAACTGCAGGTGTTCAAGTACTGAATGAAATTCAGAAAAAAATCGATACAATTGGAATAGGCAAAATAGCTTCTATTACGGGTAGATATTGGGCAATGGATCGAGATAATCGTTGGGAAAGAACAGAGAAAGCTTATAGAACAATTGTGTTGGGTCAGGGAATTAGGTCAAATAACGTTAGCCACACAATTGAAAGTTCTTATCAAAAAAATATCACGGATGAATTTATTGAGCCCACTTTAATTACTTCAGAGGATAATTCTGTTTTTACAGTAAAGGACAATGATAGTGTGATATTTTTCAATTTTCGCCCAGATCGTGCCAGACAATTGACCGAAAGTTTTGTTTTACCTGAATTCCTTAATTTCGATCGAGAAACCGGGTTAAAAAATATTGTTTTTGTAACAATGACAGAGTACGAAAAAAACCTTCCTGTTTTAGTTGCCTTTCCTTTGCAAGTTGTTGAAGACAGTCTCGCAAAAATTATTAGCGATAATGGGTTAAAGCAACTTCATATTGGAGAGACTGAGAAATATGCTCATGTAACCTATTTTTTTAATGGGGGAAGAGAGGAGTCGTATTCACTGGAGCATAGAGTTCATATACCATCCCCAAAAGTAATCACTTATGATTTGAAACCAGAGATGTCTGCTACCGAATTGACGGACTACGTAGTTGCTAAGTTAAAAGAAGATTTATATGAATTTTACATTGTTAACTTTGCAAACGCTGATATGGTGGGTCATACTGGTTCAATTTCTGCTACTGAAAAAGCAATTGAGATACTAGACTCTTGTTTAGAAAAAATAGGAAATGAAGTTTTAGGTAAAAATGGGGTAATGATTGTTACCGCTGATCACGGTAATGCTGAAACAATGCTTAATCCGACAACTGGTGAGGTTGATACAGCTCACTCTCGTAACCAGGTGCCTTTTGTTGTAGTGGCTAAGGTTTTACAAAAAAAACCAACAGTACAACTTCCACCAGGTATTTTGGCGGATGTAGCACCTTCAGTCTTATCTCTTTTTGGGATTGAAAAACCAGATTCGATGTCTGGAAGAAACCTATTAGGAATTAGGGTAAAAGAGATAATTAGTACACCACAATAGTAAATTCGCCTTTCAAGACCTTAGGTTGATTAATAATCTCATTGATTCCACCGATCTGAACTTGCTCATGAATTTTGGTTAACTCTCTCTGCAATGAAACTTTGGAATCTGGAAAATGGGTTTCTATCTCTCCTAAAAGTTTTTCAATTCTATAAGGGGATTCGTAAAAAACTAAGGTTTGGGGTAAAATTTCTTTGATCTTAACCAGATTTGACATTAAGGTTTTTCGTTTCCCAGCACTTTTTGGTAGATAACCAACAAATAAGAATTTATCAGTTGGAAGTCCAGCGATCGATAGAGCAGCAGTTACAGCGGCTGGACCAGGAATTGTTACTACAGGTATTTTTTCTTCACGAACCGCACGGACGAGTTTAAAACCTGGGTCTGATATTAACGGTGTACCTGCGTCTGAAATCAATGCTATATCTTCACCTGATTTAAGTTTGGTAATTAATTCTGGAATTCGTTCAGTTTCGTTATGGTCATGAAATGAGAGTAGTGGTTTTTTTATTTCGTATTGTGAGAGAAGTTGACCGGAATGACGAGTATCCTCACACAAAATTAAATCCACTGACTTTAGAGTTTCTAAAGCCCGAAGTGTAATGTCTTTACTATTTCCGATTGGTGTAGCAACTACAAAAAGCGACATATGTCCAACTATGATATCATAGCTTCTAGATGGAGCCAAAAAAGATACTAATGGTCGAAGACGATCAGTTTATTAGAGAATTATACGAAAGGCAGCTCAAAAACGCTGGTTATGCAATCGAAACAACTCCCAGTGGAAAGGCAGGTTTGGAACTTCTCGATAAAAACCCTTACGATTTATTGATGCTGGATCTAAACATTCCTGATGTTTCTGGCTTTCAAATACTTGAAAGTTTGCAGAAAAATCCAAAGGAAGGTATGAGTATAGTTATTCTTAGTAATGTTGCGCAGGATGAATTTGTGAGTAAAGGTCTCTCTATGGGAGCACAAGCGTTTATCATCAAAAGTACTTATACCCCAGATAAAGTGGTTGAAGAGGTAAAATCTATCCTAGGTTAGATCACTAGTGATATTAGTGTTGCTGAACCTGCAAAAAACATTATTCCAACAACCACCCACCCAATTAAGGAAGTCAGTAAATTATTAGACCTATCTCCCATTACTTTCTTATTACTGCTAAGGTGAACAATAAGTATAAGAATTATTGGTGCTATAACCGCATTAGCCAAAGCTGAGTAAATTAGAGTTTTCATTGGATTGATATTTAAAAAGTTGAGAGCCAAGCCCAAAAGCATCGAAATGATAATTACTCCATAAAAAGCATAGGCTTGGCTTAATTTTTTACTCAAACCAGTCTTCCAACCAAAACTTTCTGAAAGTGCATAAGAGGCACTACCTGCTAAGACTGGAACAGCTAAAAGTCCGGTTCCAATAATGCCTAAGGTAAATAGTAAAAAAGATTGGTCTCCAGCGATTGGTTTAAGTGCAGAAGCAGCTTGATCAGCTGTTTCGATTGTCGTGATGCCAGAGAGATGTAAAGTTCCAGACGCAGCGGCGATAATAAAGAACATAACCAAATTCGAAAGAAACATTCCAGACCAAACATCGATCCGCATATTACGAAGCTCGTGATTTGAGGTTTCTTCTTGTCGAAGCTTAATTGAGGTCTTACCTTCAAGGATTTCTTCCTCGACTTCTTGCGAGGTTTGCCAGAAAAAAAGATAAGGAGAAATTGTAGTTCCGAGTATAGCGGCGATGATTAAAATCTGTTCCTTTGAAAAGGTAATAGTGGGGATTGCGGTATTCGTTAGAATATCAATCCAATCAAGCTGCATACTTAAGGTAGATAGTACATAAGAAAGTAGTATTAAGGCTAACCATTTTAAATACCGAGCGTATTTTTCATAGGTAGTAAAGATTTGCAAAACTAAACTCAGAATTGTAAAAAAGAAAACAAAAACGCCAAAATTTATTTGAGGGAGAAGTAACTCAGTTGCTTTCGCCATTGCTCCAATATCAGCACCAATATTTAGTACGTTTGCCCCAAAGAGCAAAAAAGTACATAAATAAAGAACCCAACGTGGATAATTGAGACGAATATTGGCAGCTAAACCCCTTCCAGTAACTAAGCCAATACGAGCACACATTTCTTGAATCACGGACATAAGAGGGAAAGTAAATGGAGCTAGCCAGAGTAGTTGAGTTCCAAACTGAGCTCCAGTTTGGGTATAAGTTGCAATTCCAGAAGGATCATCATCTGAGGCTCCTGTTGTAAGCCCAGGACCTAATAGTTTCCAATAAGCGCGAGCTTTTTTAACTTGTTTTTGATTTACAAAATCTTTAGCTAATTGTTTTGATGTGTCGATTGTTTTTTCAACCGCAACAGCGGGAGCTTCAGCAACTTTTTCGAGTATTTCTTCGGGCATGGGTTAATTTAATTATCCCAAATCTACCAGATTGAAAGCAAGTTAGTGAAATTTACGAATGACGCCTTTAACGATCCCTTGAATTCGAATATCACCACGAACGATTATTGGATTCATTGTCGAATTGGCTGGTTCTAGTCGGACATGATCTGTTTGTTTAAAATAGCGTTTTAAGGTAGCAAAGTTGTCATTCAAGAGAGCAACTACAATTTCACCGTCGTTTGCAGTCTCACTTTGCTCAACCAAAACATAGTCCCCATCAAGTATAGCTGCTTCAATCATGGAATCACCTTTTACTTGAAGTACATAGGTTCTTTTACTGCCAACCATATCTTCAGGTACAGTCAAAGTCGCTGTTGGATCAGTAATTGCTTCAATCGCATAACCAGCAGCAATTTTCCCCATCAAGGGTAGCTCAACGCCACCAGGTATCCAGCCCATAACTTTTTGATCAATTATTTCTAAACCACGTCGGGCTCCTTCAGTTTTTTTGAGGATTCCTTTTTCAATAAGATTTTGTATATGTTCATGAGCAGTGGCAGGAGAGCGAAGCCCCAACCCATCACAAATTTCTGCTAAAGTGGGCGCGTAACCCTTTTTTTGCATAAACTGGGAGATAAATTCTAATAAATCTCTTTGACGGCGATAAACAATTGGTGGCATAAAATTTCCTTAATAAATTTTGGGTAATTTATGGTTCAATTATTGCCTATTTTTCGGGAAGGTGTCAACTAGGTATTAATGTATCAGTTTAATTTCTTTTATTAAGAACTGATTTGGGCTAGAATAGAAAATTCAATGAATAAATTTAAATTGAAATCCCCATGGCCTCCTTTAGGAGACCAGCCACAAGCAATAGAGAAACTAGTTAATGGTTTAAACAAAGGTTTTAAACACCAGACGCTTTTGGGTGCAACTGGTACAGGGAAAACTTTTACAGTTGCCAATATCGTTAATCAAATCAACAAACCTACTTTGGTAATTGCTCATAATAAGACTTTAGCAGCACAGTTGGCTAGTGAGTATCGAGAGTTTTTCCCTGAAAATGCGGTCGAATATTTTGTTTCCTACTACGACTATTATCAACCTGAGGCTTATGTTCCAAAGATTGATTTATATATAGAAAAAGACGCTAGTATTAATGAAGAAATCGATCGACTCCGTTTAGCTGCAACTAAAGCCCTACTTACCCGAACAGATGTCTTGATTGTGGCCAGTGTTTCTTGTATTTACAATCTAGGGTCGCCTGTTTTTTATCAACAGAGCTTGGTTTCCCTTGGTGTTGGTGACAAAATTGTCCCAAATGAAGTTTTTCGAAAGTTAACAACGATTCAATATGAACGAAACGATTTTGAATTAAAAAGAGGAACTTTTCGGATGAAAGGTGATTTGTTTGAGATCTACCCGGCTGATGAGGAGTTTGTGATTCGAGTTCAGTTTTTTGGAGCAAAAATTGAAAAAATTGAAAAAATCAATCCCAAAAATGGCGAGATTCTAGATACACTCAAGCAAACTAAAATTTTTCCCGCGAAGCATTATGTAATGCCAGAGCAAGATATATCTCAACCAATCGAAGTAATAAAAAGTGACCTTCAATTAAGGTTAATTGAGCTTCGAAATCAAAATAAATTGGTTGAAGCTCAAAGGCTAGAGAGTCGAACACTTTATGATTTGGAAATGATCGAACAGATTGGTTATACCAGTGGGATAGAAAATTACAGTCGTTATTTTGACGGTCGAAAACCAGGAGACCCACCATATACTTTAATGGACTATTTCCCAGAGGATTTTTTGTTGATTGTTGACGAATCACATATGACTTTACCTCAAGTTCGGGGTATGTGGCATGGTGAAAGGGCTCGTAAAACTACTTTGATCGAGCACGGCTTTCGACTACCTTCCGCTGCAGACAATCGTCCTTTGACGTACGATGAGTTCGCTAGAAAAATCAATCAAGCTATTTACACTAGTGCTACTCCTGAAAAATACGAAATTTCAATGTCCGATCAAGTAGTGGAGCAAATAATTCGACCAACCGGAATTGTTGATCCTGTCATTGAAGTAAGGCCTACAAAAAATCAGATTCCAGACCTCATTAAGGAAATTGAGACGAGAGTGAAGCAGGTTGAAAGAGTCCTGGTGACTACACTTACTAAACGTATGGCTGAAGAGCTGACAGAATATCTTAAAGAAAAGGGGATTAAAGTCATGTATATACATTTTGAAGTTGAAACACTTGAAAGGATAAAGATATTAGCGGATTTACGCAAAGGGGTTTTTGATTGTTTGGTCGGTGTAAATTTATTGCGTGAAGGACTTGATTTACCAGAAGTTTCACTTGTTGCAATTATGGATGCGGATAAAGAAGGCTTCTTACGTAGCAGAACTTCATTGATTCAAACAACAGGGAGAGCTGCCAGAAGGATCAACGGCAAAGTAATTATGTACGCTGACAAAGAAACTGGTTCAATGAAAGCAGCTATTGATGAAACTAACCGTCGTCGTGATATTCAGCTTAAGTTTAATAAAAAGCACGGTATAACAGCAGCTTCGATCAAAAAGAAAATTCACGATATTTCCGACAGACTAGCTGAACTACAACCAGAGGTAACAACTGCGCAGGAATTAGATTTTTCAAAGGTTAAAAAAGAGGATATTTCTCGATTAATCAATGATTTGGAAAGAGAAATGAAAAATTCAGCTGAAGATCTTGATTTTGAACGAGCTGCTTTAATTCGTGATCAGATAGTGGAATTGAAGAAAAACTCACTAGATATTCCCAAAACTGTTTTACCAGAAGAGATTAGTTAAATTATTTAACCCACTATTTGTCTTTTTTGGTTTTTTTTGGTAAAATTCTCCGTTCATTTAGTTGACCTTTTTATCATGAAAGATAAGCTCATCATTCGCGGTGCTCGGGAACACAATTTAAAGAATATAAATCTTGAACTACCAAAAAACTCACTTATTGTTTTTACTGGACTTTCTGGAAGTGGAAAAAGTTCTCTTGCATTTGACACAATTTATGCTGAAGGTCAGCGTCGCTATGTTGAATCACTTTCTGCCTACGCCCGTCAATTTCTTGGGTTGATGGAAAAACCTGATGTCGAACAGATTGAAGGGTTGTCTCCAGCAATTTCAATTGATCAAAAAGCAACCTCAAAAAACCCACGATCAACTGTTGGAACAATTACTGAGATTTATGATTATATGCGCTTACTTTGGGCCCGACTCGGGGTTCCGCACTGCCCAATTGACGGTAAGGAAATAAAATCACAAACTGTTCAAGAAATTGTTGATCAAATTGAGCAACAGATTAAGGATTCGAAAAAAGAAGTGGTCACATATCTTCTGTCCCCTATCGTAAGAGGTAGGAAAGGAATATATGATGAGGTCTTTGATGATCTTAAGAAAAAAGGATTCGCTCGTGTTAGGGTGGATTTACGAATTTATGAGTTATCTGAAACCCCACAATTGGATCGGTATAAGATTCACAATATTGAGGTTGTGATAGATAGAATTTTACCTGGAATAGAGAAACAAAGACTGACAGAATCTGTTGAAACAGCACTGCGTTTTGGAGAGGGGCAAGTAATAATCTCCCAAGCAAACAATGAAGATAAAGTATTTTCTGAAAAATTCGCTTGCCCAGAGCATGGACTTTCAATTCCAGAATTGGAACCAAGAACTTTCTCCTTCAATTCACCACAGGGAGCTTGTAGCAGCTGTGATGGATTGGGAGTCAAACTGACAGTTGATCCTGAGCTTATTATTCCGAATAAAAATTTATCAATAAGTGAAGGCGCAATTCACCCGTGGAGTCGAATGCTTGCTCATGATACATGGTCTTCCCGACGAATAGAGGCCTTAGCAGATCATTTAGGTTTTTCACTTACGACACCGATAAAACAATTACCTAAAAAAATCCTTGACACGATCCTTTTTGGTAGTAGTGACGAAATATTCAAAGTAAGTGGACGTAATCGCTTTGGACGTAGTATTTCTTTCGAAACTGCTTTTGAGGGTGTAGTTATCGAACTTGGTAGACGCTACAAGGAGAGTGAAAGTGATTGGGTCAGGAAGGAAATTGAGAAGTATATGCGTCAGGAGGTTTGCGAAGTTTGTTCAGGAGCTAGAGTTCGTAAGGAAGCATTATTTATCACCGTAGCAAAAAAATCGATTGTCGACATTGCCGACCTTTCCGTTGGTGAGTCTGCTATTTGGTTTAAAAATTTAAAGCTAAATGAAAAGGAACAAATTATTGCCAAACAAATTCTTAAAGAAATAAACAATCGTTTAAAATTTTTAGTGGATGTTGGTCTTAACTATCTCACACTAAATCGTTCGTCAGCCACTTTAGCAGGTGGGGAGGCTCAAAGAATTAGACTTGCTTCTCAAATTGGCTCCGGTTTGTCAGGAGTTCTCTATGTGCTTGACGAGCCGACAATTGGACTTCACCCATTAGACAATGATCAGCTTATTAAAACTTTAGTTGAGCTTCGTGACCTTGGAAACACGGTAATTGTAGTTGAACATGACAAAGAGGTTATGTTAGCAGCTGATTTTCTTGTAGATATTGGACCTGGTGCCGGGGAGCATGGAGG
>JANWIZ010000009.1 GCA_025449635.1 Patescibacteria group bacterium | reverse complement strand
TTAGATTCTTTATTACTTCTTTTTCGTATTTCTCTTTTACTTTCATATATTTTTACTTAAGTATTTGGTCACACTTTTTGCAAACTCGGTTTTTTTCATTGCTCTTTATTACATAACCAATTCTTGTTGGTAGTTTACACTTTGGACAAACTATCGCTACATTCCCAACTGAAATTGGCTTTACAATATCAATAATTCCTGATTGTCGAACCTTCGAAGACCCTTTCATATTGCGCTTATACATATTGACTCCAGCCACAACTATTTTAGCGTCTTTTGGTAAAATTCGTTCGATTTTACCTTTCTTTCCTTTATCCTTACCAGCAGTAACTAAAATTTCGTCACCAACTTTAAACTTGCTCATATTAAAGTACCTCCGGAGCTAGAGAAACTATTTTCAAAAAACCCTTGTCTCTAATTTCTCTTGCGACTGGACCAAAAATTCTTGTTCCCTTTGGATTGCCAGAGTTATCAATTACCACAGCTGCGTTATCATCAAAGCGGATATAGGAACCATCAAGTCTACGAGTCTCCTTTTTTGTTCTTACAAGAACAGCTTTAACAATTTCTGAGCTCTTAACTGTTCCGTTTGGGTCTGCCTTTTTTACAACGACTGTTATAATCTCCCCAAGCTTTGCAAACTTTTGGTTAGATCTCCCAGGTTGCCCAATCATCATTAAACTTTTTGCGCCTGAGTTGTCAGCAACTGCAAGCATGGAACGTAATTGCAACATTATTTCTTTTCCTTAGTTTTTTTACTCATAACTGCTTTAACGACATGTCTCTTGGTTTTTGAATAAGGTTTTGTCTCAACTATTTCAACTAGATCCCCGTCTTTAACCTCCAGCTCATTATGAACCGCAAAACGAGAGGTTTTTTTAATTCTTTTTTTGTACATAGGGTGAATTACTAGCCTTTCGACTTCAACAATTACTGTTTTATTCATTTTGGTACTTACAACTTTACCTTTCATTTTTTGCTAATTCCTTATTACTTACTTCAGATTTAATTCTTGCAATTTCTTTTCTTTTAAAATTAATACTTTTAAAGTTTTTTAACTTACGCAACGCATTTTCATTTCTTAAATCAAACAAAGCTTTCTCCGCTTCTTTTAAAAGTTTTTTAAGTTCTTCGATTGAGTTTGGTTTCAAATCTACTTTTTTCATTACATATCCCCTCTAGATACAAAACGAACTTCCAAAGGTAATTTTCTTCCCGCTAGTCTCATAGCTTCTTGAGCCATATCTCTTTGTATCCCACCCATTTCAAATAAAACTGTTCCAGGCTTGATCACAGCCACGTAGTGATCCACAGCACCTTTTCCAGACCCCATTCGAGTTTCAGGCGGTTTTCGGGTAACTGGTTTATCTGGAAAGACTCGAATCCAGATTCTACCCCCTCTTTTAGTGTGGTGTGTCATTGCTCGTCTTGCCGCTTCTATCTGTCGGGAAGTTATCCAACCCGATTCCATTGATTTCAATCCAAATTCACCAAATTCAACTCTCGCTCCACGAGTAGCCACCCCTCCCATATTGCCTCGAAATTGTCTGCGGTATTTTACTCGTTTTGGTTGTAACATATTTTAATCCTCTTTGGTTTGAATTGGTTTGTTAATCCAAACTTTGACTCCTGTTACTCCAGCTGTCAAAGTCTTTGCTGGAACAGCAGCATAATCAATGTCAGCCCTCAAGGTTTGTAGTGGAATACTACCAATAATCCTTTTTTCATAGCGCGCTATTTCTCTACCACCAATTCTACCCGAACAAATGATTTTGACCCCCTTAGCACCTGATCGCATGACACGATCAGCTGCTTGTAACATGATTCTTTTTACAGGCATTCGTCTTTCAATTTGCTCTGCTAAACTAATTGCCACCAAATAAGCGCTTAGGTCCGGTCTTTTTACCTCTTCTACGTTTATCGAGACTTTTTGCCCAGCGATTTTTTCTATTTCTCTTTTTAATTCTTCGATTCCGGCACCACTTCGGCCAATGACCACCCCTGGACGAGAGACAAAGACTGAGATACTTATTTTATTAATTGATCGTTCTATTACAACACGACTCACACCAGCATTCTTAATCTTCTTAAAAACAAATTCCCGAATTTTGAAATCTGCCGCCAATAAATCTTTGTATCGGCTTTTTGGAGCAAACCATTTGGATTCCCAATCTTTGCTAATAGTCAATCTAAAAGCTTTGGGGTTTACTTTTTGGCCCATTTTATTTCACTTCCTCCAAAACTACTTTGATATGTGCACTCTTTTTAAGTATTGAATGTGCCATACCTCGACTTCGTGGTTTAAATCTTTTCAAAGGTCGACCTTCATTTACCACTACCTCCTTGATTGTCAATTTTTTCTCATCTAGCTTATTGTTGTTCGTTGCGTTGGCAATTGCCGATTTTATTACTTTAGATATAAGAAGTCCAGCTTTCTTAGGTTGGTATTTAAGTACTTCTAAACTAATAAGTGCTTTTTTACCAGTCAGTGTCTTGGCTACTAAACGTACCTTTCGGGCCGAAATTCTTAAGTTTTTTGCTTCAGCAATCACTTGTTCCATAGTTTTATGTTGGCGTCACTGTCCTATCTGTAACTCGACCATGGGTTCTAAAGGTCCTAGTTGGTGAGAACTCACCAAGTCGATGTCCTACCATTGGTTCTGTTACAAAAACATTAATAAATATTTTTCCGTTATAAACTGAAAACGTTAGACCAACCATTTCTGGTGAAATTTGGCTACCTCGTGCCCATGTTTTAATCGGGGTTCGAGAACTTTCATCCTTGGCCTTTTTCACTTTTTTCATTAATTTTTCGTCTAAATATGGACCCTTTTTTAAAGATCTACTCATTTTAACGTTTCCTCTCAGTTACTATTAATTTATTACTTTTCTTTCGATTTCTAGTTTTCTTACCCAAAGTAGGTTTGCCCCACGGGGTCTTTGGAGATTTCATTCCGATTCCACTTCTTCCTTCACCTCCACCATGTGGGTGGCTACTTGGGTTCTGAGCTACTCCGCGAACGGTTGGGCGAATACCCATGTTACGCTTTCGTCCGGCTTTTCCAAAATTAACGTTTTTCCAATCAATGTTGCCCAAACTTCCTACTGTCGCTATACAATCAAGATTTACTCTTCGAATTTCAGTTGAAGGAAGACGAAGGTGAGCAAAACCACCTTCTTTCGCCATCAATACTGCTGAAGAGCCAGCGGAACGCACAATTGCACCACCTTGACCAGCGATCAGTTCAATGTTGTGAATAACTGTACCAATTGGGATACTCTTTAAGGGCATCGCGTTTCCGATTTTTACTTCAACTTTTTCACCGGCAATCACTTCTTCACCAATCTCCAAATTCAAAGGAGCAAGAATGTAACGTTTATCTCCATCTTTATAATTAATCTGAGCAATAAAACTGGTTCGATTTGGATCATATTCAATCGAAACAACTTTACCAACCACATCAAATTTATTCCTCTTAAAATCAATTAATCGATAAAACCTTTTGTGTCTACCTCCGATATGGCGAACGCTGACTCTACCTGAAGAATCTCGTCCCCCAGTTTTTATCAACACATCAGTCAGACCCTTTAGTGGTCTTTTCTTTGAAATATTCTCTTTTACACCAGTCATAAACCGGCGTGAGGGGGTACTACCCCCTAGCTTTTTAATAGCCATTATTGCTTTACCTCAAACAGATCAATTTTTTGTTCTTTTCCAACTCTCACAGTCGCTGTCTTTTTTGGCCCAACTGTAGTTTTTTCTCGGCTTCGGAAAACTCTTCGAGTCCTACCTTTTGTAATTCTTGTTTTTACTGATAAGACATCAACGCTAAATTTTTCTTTTACTGCTTTTCTGATCTCCCCTTTGGTTGCTCTTTTATCTACTACAAAACTATAGTCACCTTTTGCCGCATCAACCAAAGATTTTTCTGTTAGTAATGGTTTGATAATAACTTTTGCGGTTTCCATAGTTATTCTTTAGCAAGCCTTTCCTGAATTTTTACTACAGCATCTTTTGTCAATAAAAGTTTTTTGTTATTTAACACTTCATATGTATTCAAATCGACCACGCTTATCAATTTTGTACTCTCCAAGTTTTTGACTGCTCTTGATTCTTTTGATTCAATTTTGTCTGTTACCAAAGTAGTTTTGCCTCTCAAGGCTAAATTCTTTATCAGACTAGCTGCTTCTTTTGTTTTAGCTTCTTTAAAATCAAGTTTATTCAAAACGACAATATTTTTTTCACTATATTTACTTGAAAGTGCTGATATCAAAGCTGCTTTCTTCATTTTCTTTGGAAAATCAAGCGAATAATCTCTCATTTGTGGTCCGTGGGTCACACCTCCACCACGCCAATGAGGTGCTCGAATCGAACCGATTCTGGCTCTCCCAGTACCTTTTTGACGCCAGGGTTTTCTCCCACCACCGCGAACTTGGGCTCTCGTTTTTGTTTGTGCGTTTCCAAGTCTCTGATTTGCCAAATAGATCCTAACTGCCTGAGCAATTAAAATTTTATTTGGTTTTACACCAAAAATTTCCTTTTCTAATTCAAGTGTTCCACTTACCTTACCAGTAGAATCTAGAATATCAATAATCAAACCAGTTTTTTTTGGTTTTTCAACTGCTGCTTTTGTACTTTTTTTAACTGCTTTTTTTATTTCTTTTTCCATTTTACTTTTCTTCTACAGTTGTTTCTTCAGATACTTTCTCTGCAATTGTTTTACCTTCGTCCTTCACTTCCCCAACCGCTTCAGTAGAATCCTCTTTAACCTCTTCATCACCGCCACCTAGATTTGGGATTACCTGAATTTCCGGCTCGTGATAGTCAGCTCTTTTTTTCTTTGACTTTTTTATTAAAACAACACTCCCAGAAGGGCCAGGAACGGAACCTTTGATTATCAAAATACCTTCTTCCTTATTAACTTCCATTATTTCTAAACCAAAAACTGAAACTTGTGCGTTTCCCATATGACCTGCCATTTTTTGTCCTCTATAAACTCTACCGGGCGTTGTACCAGCTCCAATGGATCCTGGAGCACGATGACGATCAGATTGACCATGAGTCTTTGGGCCACCATGAAACCCATGGCGTTTGATAACCCCAGCAAATCCTTTACCCTTTGATTTACCGACAACATCAACTAAGGCTCCTTTGCGAAAAACCTCTTCGATTTTTACTTCTTGTCCTGACTTTATATCACCCTCAAAATCTACTTCCTTCAATACTGCAGGTACAAACTTAACTTTTGACTTCTCTAAATGAATTTTCAATGCCTTGCTAGCTCTTTTTTTTGATCCAAAACCAATTTGAGCTGCTTTGTAGCCATCTCTTTCCTTATCTTTAAGAAAAGCTATAGTGTTTATTCCAATTTCGAGTTTTGTCACAGGAGTTACTCGACCATGAGAGTCGTGCATTTGTGACATATTTAGTTTTTTTCCAAGCATTGCTTTAAGCATTTTGTTTTAATTTCTCAAATACAAGAAAAAAGCCCTGTAAGGCTTTTTCGGTTTTAGTGTTTCAAATCTAAAACTACATCTTTATCTCGATATCAACCCCGGCGGGTAGCTCAAGATGCATCAGTGCATCGAGTGTTTTGGGTGTTGGTTCGATAATATCAATAAGCCTCTTGTGAGTTCGGATTTCGAACTGCTCACGAGCATCCTTGTCTACGTGGGGAGAAGTGGTTACCGTAAACCGTTCTTTAACGGTAGGTAGAGGAACAGGACCTGCTACCTTTGCACCAGTGCGAATAGCGGTATCCAAAATCTCTTCTGCAGAATCGTCGATAACTCGACTATCATATGACTTTAAACGTACTCTAATACGACCTTTAGACATAAACCAATCTTAAGTTTTTTTGGTCCTTAAGCAATAATCTTTGTAATAACACCAGCACCAACTGTGTGACCGCCCTCTCGAATAGCAAATCGCAAACCCTCTTCAAGCGCGATTGGCCCAATAAGTTTAACCTTCATTTTTGTATTGTCACCAGGCATTACCATTTCAGTACCTTCAGCCAAAGTTGTTTCTCCAGTCACGTCTGTTGTTCGAAGGTAAAACTGTGGTCGGTATCCAGAGAAAAATGGAGTATGTCTTCCACCTTCTTCTTTAGTTAAAACATAAACCTCAGCTTCAAATTCGGTGTGGGGCTTGATAGAACCTGGAGCAGCAACCACTTGGCCACGCTCAACATCATCCTTTTCAATTCCTCGTAAAAGTAGTCCAACGTTATCTCCGGCTTGACCTTCGTCAAGAAGTTTACGAAACATCTCAACACCAGTAACAACGGTGTTGGTACTTTTTGGCCTGATTCCAACAATTTCTACTGTTTCGTTAACTTTTACCTTACCTCGTTCAACTCTTCCAGTTACAACTGTTCCACGACCTTTAATTGAGAAAACGTCCTCAACTGGCATCAGAAATGGCTTATCCAATTCTCGAACTGGAGTTGGGATATACTCATCAACCTTCGCCATTAATTCTTCGATACTTTTTTCACCTTCAGCGTCACCTTCCAAAGCTTTAAGTGCACTTCCCCGAATGACTGGAACGTCTTTTCCTGGGTATTCATATTTTGTCAAAAGTTCTCGAATTTCCTCTTCTACCAAATCAAGAAGATCCTTGTCATCAACTGTGTCGCATTTGTTCATAAAAACAGCAATTGCCGGAACACCGACTTGCTTGGCAAGAAGAATGTGCTCTCGGGTTTGTGGCATAGGGCCATCAGCAGCAGAAACCACCAAAATAGCTCCATCCATTTGGGCTGCACCAGTGATCATGTTTTTGACATAATCTGCGTGTCCTGGAGCATCAATGTGAGCGTAGTGTCGTTTCTCTGTCTCGTATTCAACGTGTGCAAGAGCAATAGTAATACCACGCTGACGCTCTTCTGGAGCGTTATCAATACTGTCAAAAGCACGGAACTCTGCTCCGCCTTTTTTTGACAAAACTTTTGTAATTGCTGCGGTAAGAGTAGTCTTACCATGGTCAACGTGACCAATAGTACCCACATTAACGTGTGGTTTACTTCTTTCAAATTTCTTGGCTTCAGCCATTGGGTCCTCCTATATTAATAAACTTTAGCTTCAAAAAGCTAACTACTAACTAATGGTTTTTGAGCCTGATTAGCTTCAAGCTTTCAACCGTACTACATTGTAACAGATTGAGTCAACATCTACACCCCTTCTTTACTTTCGCTCTTGCTGCTCTTTGAGATTATAGCATTTGCAACGCTACTTGGAGCCTCCTGATAGTGCGACGGTTCCATATTAGAAGCCGCTCTGCCTTGAGTCATGCTTCGCAAAGTAGTGACATACCCAAACATTTCTGCCAACGGTACGATCGCTTTGACAACACGAGCGTTGCCTTTTTGCTCACTGCCTTCAATTTGGGCCCGTTTACTACTCAAGTCTCCGATCACATCACCCAAAAATTCTTCCGGAGTAGTGACCTCAACTTTCATAATTGGCTCTAAAATGACTGGGTCAGCATTCTTAGAAGCGTCTTTTACTGCCATACTACCCGCTATTTTGAATGAAAATTCAGATGAGTCAACATCATGATAGCTACCATCATAAACCGCAACTTTCATATCAACCATTGGGTAACCAGCCAAAATACCGTTTTCCATGGCTTCTTTCACACCCTTTTCGATAGGAGCGATAAATTCTCGTGGAATTGCACCACCAACAATTTCAGAAACAAATTCATAACCTTCTCCCCGACCTTTTGGCTCAACTCTAACCAAACAGTGTCCATACTGACCACGTCCCCCAGATTGACGAATATATTTACCTTCACCTTGTGCGGTTTTTTTGATGGTTTCACGGTAAGCGACTTGAGGACGACCAACATTGGCCTCGACACTAAACTCTCGTTTCATTCGATCAACAATAATATCAAGATGAAGTTCCCCCATCCCAGAAATAATTGCTTGACCTGTTTCCTGATTGGTTTTGACAGTAAAGGTTGGGTCTTCTTCAGAAAGTTTGGATAGCGCTAAACCCATTTTTTCCTGATCGCTTTTTGTCTTTGGCTCAATAGCTAGTGAGATAACAGGCTCAGGGAAAGTTATTTTTTCCAAAAGAATTGGCTTAGCCTCTTCACAAAGAGTATCGCCGGTAAAAGTTTCTTTCAGCCCAACCGCGGCTCCAATTTCTCCGGCTCCGATTTCATTAATTTCTTCTCTTTGGTTGGCATGCATCAACAAAATTCGCCCAAGTCTTTCTTTTGACCCTTTGGTTGAATTATAAAGATAAGACCCAGCAGTGATCTTACCGGAATAAACTCGAAAGTAAGTTAACCTTCCAACGAACGGGTCGGTCATCACTTTGAAAGCAACTGCTGCAAAAGGTTCATTGTCATCAGTTTTGCGAGTTTCTTCTTCATTGGTTTTTGTATTTATTCCTGCAACTGCAGGTACATCCAATGGAGACGGAAGATAATCCACAACTGCATTAAGCAGTGGTTGAACCCCTTTATTTTTCAAGGCTGAGCCTGCCATCACTGGAACAAGTTTGTAAGCAATAGTTGCACTACGCAAACCTGATATCAACTCCTCATCTGTCAGATCCTGTCCGCCTAAATATTTTTCCAAAAGTTCATCATTTTGCTCGGCAACTGCTTCAACAAGTTGTGAGCGATATTTTTCAACATCTTCCTTCATGTCTGCAGGGATCTCTTCTTCAGTTGGACCTTTAGTCAAATCCTCCGTGTAAACAATTGCCTTTCGTCGAATAAGGTCAACTACCCCCTTAAACCCGTTTTCTTGACCGATCGGTAGCTGAATTGGGTGAGCATTGGCACCCAATCTTTCTTTGATCGAATTGAGAGACATATAAAAATCTCCACCGATTGCATCCAGCTTGTTAATAAAACAAATTCTAGGGACGTGATATTTATCGGCTTGTCGCCACACGGTTTCAGATTGAGGCTCAACCCCCATTTTCCCATCAAAAACAACTACTCCACCATCGAGGACTCGCAAGGAACGCTCAACTTCAGCCGTAAAATCAACATGTCCTGGTGTATCAATAATATTGATACGGTGTTTTTCGCCTTTGTTTGGCCCCACGTCGGTAGTCCAAAAAGCAGTAGTTGCTGCAGAGGTGATAGTGATACCACGCTCTCGCTCTTGCGCCATCCAATCCATGGTGGCAGCACCTTCGTGAACCTCACCAATTTTGTAAGTTTTTCCAGTGTAGTAGAGAACCCGCTCGGTAACAGTAGTTTTACCCGCGTCAATATGAGCGATTATTCCAATATTTCGAATTTTATCTAGTGTAACTTCTTTAGCCATTTTTGTCCTCAAAAATATCGACCGTAAGACGATATTTTAGTTTTTATAAAAACTAATTCCTGGTCGATATAAACCGACCTTTGAACTAAAAAACACCTTACCGGTGTTCTTGGCAGTTTACTTATTACTGCCCAACATTACCATCTAAAGTGAGAAAATGCCTTGTTCGCTTCTGCCATTCTGTGGGTATCGTCTCGTTTTTTGATTGCTGCTCCAGTATTGGCCGCTGCATCAATAAACTCCGCTGCTAGTTTTGCCGCTGTACTCTTGTACTCTGTACTAGGTCGAGAATTAGCCGCTGTTATGATCCAACGAATTGCTAGCGCTTCTTTTCGATCCCCACGAACTTCCTGAGGAACTTGATAGTTTGCCCCACCAACTCTTCGAGAACGAACTTCCATCCTTGGCGCTACATTTCTAACTGCTGCTTCAAAAACTTCGATCGGATCTTGTTTCTTTTCTTTAATTAAATTAAAAGAGTTATTCATAACTCTCTGAGCGACACTTTTCTTGCCGTCATACATCAATCTATTTGTAAAACGAGAAACTAACCTATTTCCGTAGGTTGGGTCGCCCGCTATTTTTCTTTTTGGTATTCGTCCACCTCTTGGCATATCTTTTTAACCTTCTTTCAAAGACTTAGTTCCGTATAAACTTCGTCCTTGCTTTCGATTCTGCACTCCCCCAGCGTCATAATGACCACGAACAACGTGATACTTTACCCCAGGTAAATCTTTGACCCGACCACCACGAACCAATACAATCGAGTGCTCTTGAAGCTCGTGACCAATTCCCGGAATATAAGCTGTAACCTCTTTTCGATTTGATAGCCGGACACGAGCAACTTTTCGGAGTGCCGAGTTTGGTTTTTTTGGGGTCATAGTTTTGACAATCACACAAACCCCCCGTTTTTGCGGGTTAAAAGTTGCAACTGATCGACGATCCTTGGTGTTAAAACTGGATCGTAGTGCCGTTGCTTTGATTTTTTTACTTGCTTTTTTACGTCCTTTACGAACGAGTTGTGCAATTGTAGGCATCCTAAAAATAAATATTTTAATACTACCTTCCCAGGTAGCGTGAGGGATTATATACAGGTTGAAGCTAGCTGTCAACAGTAGTATGATATTGGATAAATGCCTACTGCCTTAAAGAAAAAGCAAACTCTTTTGATCATTGCTTCGTTTGGCGCAATTACCTTGGTAGCTGTGATAGCTTTTTTTGTTTTTACACAACCAAAATCTTCAACAAACACTAAAGACACCGTAACTAATACAAATCAAGCAAGTCAATCGGCTAAATCAACTAATACTTCCTCCAGCGATATCACGTGGCAATGGAACGACTCAGAATGGTTTTCCAACAAAACACCTCCAGCGTGTTCCAACCCTCTACTAACCGAGCTTCCGGTTGATATTAATCTTGTAACGGCAATTTTGTATCCAGGACAGATCCGCGGAGGAGATTACAAAGCTCACGGCGGTTTTCGTTTTTCCGATAGTTCAAATTTAATTCAAGTTAAAATACCCTTAGATTCAGTTGTAACTTCAGCTAGTCGCTACATCCAAGATGGGGAGGTCCAGTACTTTTTTAACTTCGTTAATTCTTGTGGTTTGGCCTATCGCTTTGATCATTTGTTAACCTTAACTGAAAAATTTCAAAAAATTGCTGAAAGTCTACCCGAGGCAAAACCAGATGATTCAAGAACCACTAAGATAGAGCCGCCAGTTAAAGTAACTCGAGGAGAATTGGTTGCAAGTGCAATTGGTTTTGAAAAAACCAAAAATGTGTTTGTTGATTTTGGGGTTTATGATTTGAGAACGCCCAATTTAGCCTCAAAAAAACCGAATTTTGCTTCGACCTATGCAAATTCCAAGGAATTTATTTTCTACGGAATCTGTTGGCTAAATGAGTATCCTACGGAAATTTCAACCAAACTTAAAGCTTTACCAGCGGGTGATGGCGCTAGCAGTAAAACTAGTGACTACTGCACCTAAATACCAACTTCCTTGTAACGAAAACATTTATAAAAATGGTTATTGAGTAGCCCAGCGGCTTCGAGAAAAGAATAGGTTATCGTAGTTCCGACAAATTTAAAACCTCGTTTAATGAGATCTCGACTGACTTGATCTGAAAGATCGGATTTTGTTGGAAAGTCTTCAAGGGATTTATAATTGTTAACAATTGGTTTGCCGTTTACAAATTCCCAAATATACTTATCAAAACTGCCAAATTCTTCTCTTACTTCTAGAAATTTCTGAGCGTTAGTAATGGTTGATTGGATTTTAGAGCGGTTGCGAATTATACTTGTATCGTTTAACAATCGTTCGTAATCTTTCATATTGTACTGTGCGATTTTTTCCGGAACGAAATTGTCAAAAGCTTTTCGAAAACCTTCTCTTCGATGCAAGATTGTTTTCCACGAAAGCCCAGCTTGAAAAGCGTCCAACACTATAAATTCAAAGATTTTGCGATCCTCACGCAGCGGTACACCCCATTCTTGATCGTGATAATCAATCATTAATTTGTCGTCACTGGGCCAAGGACATCTATATTTTTCCATTTTTATCTATTCTAATTTATAATATTTCTATGACAAGGTACAAACAAACCTTTGATGAAATGATCAAGAAAAACCGCGAACTTTTTATCAAGTTCAAGATTACTCATGATATGTATGTAACGGATAAGAAAACTTGGGAAAAGCAGTTTAATGAAGAAGGTTCAAAAGTCTTGGCGATAATTCACGAATATGAAAATATTCTCTGTGGTCATTCCGAGCAAGGACAATTCGGCAAATTTTCATCAAATTTAGCGGACAAATTTTGGGCTGAGGTTCGAAAAAATTATCCCCGAATTGATTTTGTTGGTGTAAAAATAAATTAGTACTTGGCGTTGAGATCGATTTTGCGAATACGGATACTTTGTGGGGTCACCTCGACCAATTCACTATCGTCAATATATTCCAAACTATCCTCAAGACCCATGGGTTTTGGAGCATTGAAATGCTCAGCCACACCTTCACCTTTACTTCTCATGTTGGTCTGTTGTTTTTCTTTGACAACATTGACTTTGATGTCATCACCGCGTGAATTTTGGCCAATGACTTGTCCTTTATATACCTTAGTTGCTGGTCCGATAAACAAAGTCCCTCGACCTTGAGCGTTAGTTAAACCATAAAAAGTTGTCGTCCCGTCCTCATAGGCAACTAATGAGCCGCGAGAGCGCTCGAAATTAGTGTCCGAATCAGGTGCAAATTCATGAAACATGGTATTGATGATTCCGGTTCCTTTGGTATCGGTAATGAATTCACTTCGGTAGCCGAAAAGTCTTTTTGTCGAGATGATAAACTCAACCAAAACTACCCCATTTTCACTCGTCATATCAACTAGTTTACCGCCCCGTTCACCCATTTTTTGCATTACAACTCCAGAATAGTTTTCCGGAACTTCAATAAAGACTTTTTCGAACGGAGTGAGAGTTTTTCCATCAACTTCTTTTGTGATTACCTGTGGTCGGGCAACTTGAAACTCATAACCCTCCCGACGCAGTCGTTCGATCAAAATTGCCAAATGCAGCTCACCTCGACCGGAAACGATCCAATCACCACTTGGTCCATCAATTACTTTAAGGGCCATGTCAGTTTCAAGTTCTTTATAGAGTCTTTCTCGAATTTGCCGGGAAGTTTTAAATTCACCTTCTTTTCCAGCAAACGGAGAAGAGTTGACGGAAAAAGTCATGTTGATTGTTGGCTCTTCGACGTCGAGAAGTGGTAGTGCAACCGCTTCATTAGGGTCAGCAATTGTTTCCCCGATATTCACATCAGCAATCCCAGCAATCGCCACGATATCTCCGGCACTAGCTTCCAGGATTTCAGTTTTTTCTAAACCAGCAAAACCAATCAACGAAGTCAGGCGGGCTTTTTTCATCTCTCCAAGTCGGTTGATATGTGTGACGTCTTGTCCAGCCTTGATCGAACCATTATAGATTCGACAAGTTGCGATCCGACCTTTGAAGTTGTCCCCAACGATTGTCGTTACTAACATTTGCAAAGGTTTGTTTGGGTCTCCAGTAGGGGACGGGACATGTTCCAAAATCGCTTCAAAAATTGGGTTGATGTCTTTCATTTCTGAAAGCTCTGGTTTCTCTCCGGCCAAACCATTTTTTGCACTGGCGTAAACGATTGGGAAAAACGCAGCTTCGTCGTCTGCTCCCAGCTCGACAAAAAGATCAAAAGTTTTATTAACCACATAGTCAATTCTGGCGTCAGCTCGGTCAATCTTGTTGATCACCACTATCACTTTATGACCAAGTTCTAGTGCCCGTTTCAAAACAAATCGGGTCTGTGGCATTGGCCCTTCTTTGGCATCAACTAGTAGTAGACAACCGTCAGCCATTTTGAGAACTCGCTCAACCTCCCCGCCAAAATCAGCATGGCCTGGGGTATCAATGATATTTATTTTGGTTCCCTGCCATTCAACACTAGCGTTTTTAGAAAAAATGGTAATTCCACGCTCTTTTTCCAAATCATTAGAATCCATGATTAGATCTGTTCCAACTAAGTCTTTGTGAAGTTTGGTATTACTTTGACGCAGAAGAGCATCGACTAGAGTAGTCTTGCCATGGTCGACGTGAGCAATGATAGCAATATTTCTTAAATTTGACATACTTTTTAGACAATATTTATTACCCCGAGCAAGAAAAACATTTTTCTTTTGCAAAAAGGGAAATTAGATTCTCTGATTATATCCTACTATGGGTTACTTCGCAAGCACGACTGTGAGCCCAAGAAAAAAATATCAGTTTTATTTACTGTTTGAGTGTATCAGTTTTACTAAAAGAAAAGGAACCAGTGACAATTTGTCTATCAGGTTCCTTGTTGCAATCTCCTAGTCTCTCCTGATCCAGTCGTACTCGATTGGAGGTGGTGGCCCTGGTTCGTAATGACCTAAAGTGATCATAGTAGTTGGCTTACGTTGTTCCATCAGGGTGAGAATGAAGTATTCTTTCTCGGCGAAAATTTCCTCAAACT
>JANWIZ010000008.1 GCA_025449635.1 Patescibacteria group bacterium | reverse complement strand
GTTTTTAGTTGCTCAAGAATTTTATTCCTTAGCAACCTACCATCAATTATTTCACCCATGTTTTTTACTAAAATTTGCGTAAATACTATTTATCATAGTTTGAGTTCGTTTGTAGAGAAAGTCACCAAGCAAAAGATCAGCAATTTTATTTTTTAAGTTAATCGAAACTTCAATAACCACTTGAGTCCCTTTTGTTGTTTCTGTAAGTGTTACCTCTTGAGTCAGATTCCCGACAAAAAACAACGGAACAAGAAACTTTAAATAATTATTTGGGTTTAGCTCAACTACTTGATGGTTAATCTTCAAAGGTAGCACCATAATCGTGGTCCAGTCCCACCACCAATCACCTTTTTTTATTGGTTCTGGCCCTTTGGCTTTAAGACAATACTTGATGTAAGTTGGATAATTTTTGATATCTGTAATCAGTTTCCAAATCTCTTCTTGCGAAAGTGATAGTTGGGATTTCACTATAACTTTTCTCATTCTATTCTGGTATTAAGCACGCGGTTAATTTCCTTCACCGCTCGAAAAAGCCCGGAAAATACTTTGACTCGATCTTGGATGCGAGCGCTAATTCGTGGTTTTTTTTGTCGTATGGTAATTGCTTCTTGGTAAATATCCAGAAGTTGTTGAATGATTTTTTTTGGGTCAAAATTGGTAGAAATTAAAATCCTTGATTGTTTACCAAAATCTACTCGTTTCTTTTCATCTTGAAGTAACTCCAAAACTTTTTCAGCAAAATATTCCTCTTTCATTGGGGTTTCGAAACCATTTACTCCCTCTTCAATTGCACCCACAAAAGCGTCATCTTTAACAACTACCAAAGGAAGTCCTGAGGCGGCTGCTTCAGGGATCACTAAACCTTGGGTTTCACTTGTCGAAGCGAAAAGGAAAATATCACTGTCAGCATAAGCTTTAGGCATATCAACTCTGTTAATAAAACCTGTAAAAAATACTTTGTCACTCAACTGTAATTTTTTTGCCAATGTTTCCAGCGATTTTTTCTCTGGTCCATCCCCAATAATAACTAATACAACTTCAAGGTTTTTTTTCGTCACCAGCTTGAACGCTCTTAAAAGAAAATCAATATTTTTTTCGATCCCCAAACGGGAAACAGTTACCAAGATTTTTGTATCTGGCTTTAAACCCAATTTTTGGTGCAGATATCCTTTTGGGTTTTCGTTAAATTTTGAGAAATCGAGAGGATTTGGAACAACTTCGATTTTTTTTGAGACACCGTAGTCTAACAAAACTTTGCGCATTTTCTCTGACGGTACGATTACTACATCGGCTAAATTACATATCAATTTACTACCAACACTGATCATTTTTGGATTGACAAATCTTCCGTTAAGAAAATAGTGGGTGTAGCGCTCGACAAAGGTGTGATAAGTAATGATCAAAGGGTAACCCTTGGCTAAAGCTAATTGATAACCCATGAAGCTAAAAAAGCCACCACCGTGAGCGTGAACCAAATCCAATTTGACAGAAAGCATTTGTCTAAAGGTTTTATTCGGAACTGGTAAGACCATCTTTTGTGCCGGCTCCGCATCAATCACCTTTACTGACGACAACCGAATAATCCGAGATTTTTTATCCTTATACCCGCTAACCCTCGGGGCAAAGATATAAACCTCATGACCCTTTTTTTCTAACTTCTCTTTGGCGTAATTTAAACTCAATGAAACCCCGTTTAGCGTTGGTAGATATGTTTCCGTAAAAAAAGCAATTTTCATATGGTAGATACAGTTATTAACACTGTGTGGTGAGTATTTTATCTTATCGGGTCAAAATGCTCTGGTTCTTTGCCTCTCATCATAAGAATATAGTTTTTTATATTATGAACAAAAAAATTCACTGGGTTTTTCTGCAATCTTCTAGCTGAGGTGTGTACTAAAACATCACTGAAAAACTTTATTTTTCCAATTTTAGCCATTCTTATAGAAAGATCTACGTCCTCAGCTGATTTTAATTTTATATTTATTCCTCCAACCCTTTCATAAGCTTCTTTTCGAACTGCAAAATTAAAACCCGAAAAAGCTGGTTTACCAATAGCAAAATTGAACCGCTGAAACAGCTCAAAGAAAATATAGGCTACCCCAGCAAGTACAAAATTCGTATGGGAAAAATAAGTTCCACCAGTTAAACCAATAAGCTCACTGTCTTTTTGAAAATGCTCAGCAATTTTTTCTAACCAATTTTCACTCACAATCGTATCAGCATCAGTGCCAACAATGATTTCTCCTTTTGCCGCTCGGCTTCCTGTATCTCGAGCAATAGACACTCCTGGTGTAAGACAAGGAACAACTCTAACACCAAAACTTTCAGCTACTTCACTGGTTTTATCTGTGGAATTATTGTCAACGACTATCACTTCAAAATTATCGCTTGGGTATGTTTGTTTTTTTAGTGATTCCAAACTCTCGGATAGATATTTTTCTTCATTGAAAGCTGGGATAACGATTGAAATAAACGGGTTGTCTGTCATATTTAAAGTGTTTGGCATTTGGGGCAGTAGTGGGTACCTCTTCCATTTACACGTATCTTTTTTATAATTGTACCGCAACGAGAACAAGGCTGTCCTTGTTGACGAAAAACATTTAAGTTTTTGGCGTGTTTACCGGGTTGACCGTAAATATCAAGGTAATCGTCGATACTTGTACCTCGATCTTCGATTCCCTGTTCCAGTGCTTTAATGATTCCAATATAAAGTTCTTCTACTTGCTTTTCGGGAACGGCATTGCCTGGAGTTTCCGGGTGAATTTTTGAATACCAAAGTGCCTCATCTGCGTAGATATTACCTACTCCAGCAATCTTTTTCTGATCCAATATTAGCGTTTTTGTCGCCCGAGAAGACTTGGATAAAAGTTTTCTAACAACATCAATGGTGTAGTCCTTGGTTAACGGTTCTGGTCCATACTCAGAGGTAATCTTTTTAAGATCTCTAGAATTTTCAATCAGTTTCACATAACCAAACTTGCGTACCTCGGTAAACCGCAGCTCTCGACCATCTTCAAATTTGAAAGCAACGTGAGTAAATCTGTCTTCTTTATCAGTTTGTTTGCGAATAAAAAGCTGTCCGGAAAGTTTGAGGTGAATTCCGATCGTTCCATCGTTCTCCAATCCAAGCAGTAAAAGCTTACCGATTCGTCCAGCAGATACAAAATGTTTACCAATAATTTTTTCGACTGTTGCGGGGTTTGGTTGGAGCATTTTAGGAACATCGTACCAAAGGTCAACGATTTTGTGGCCAACTATTTCTTTTTCCAAATCTCTTCTAATAGTTTCTACTTCAGGAAGCTCTGGCATTACAAGTACATATTAACAATTTTTTGTGATTATAACGAATTACTTAGAAAAGAAAATGACGAGAAAGAAGCTGCTGGCGTATTGCAGTTTCCCCTCGTCATTGAAGTCCATCGCGATTTAAGCGCTGGGGACAGGAATTCGAGTACCGCTCGACTGAGGCTGTCGGTCGCGAGGTCGAATGAGACCGAATGTCGTCAGGACCTCAGTCATCGACGGTCTAGAGATGAGTTGATCGAAGAACTGATCGAGGTTAGGACACGTTCGAATAGCACCACGAAGGTCGCTGAATGGAACGTGAAAATCTGCCTCATAGATCTCACAACCTTCGACGACGAATTCCTCGAAGTTCTCCAGATTCCCTGTCACCACTGACCTCAAACCAATCAGGTCGGAGAAGGTGAAGACAGGGCTTGGGTAGCTGGTAAGGTTTGACGAACCACCGTTGGCCGCCGCCCTTGATCGTTCATTCCAATCCTCAATCTGCGTGTAAACCTCGGGAGTTACCACACCGATCACACCCTCAGCAACACAAACGAAAAACTCTTTCACACCTTCCTCCTTGTTAAACTACTGCTTTCCGAACGAATTACGCCTTTCGTCGGCAGCAAAACGGGCTCTCAAAGAAAGCCCACATTGTTACTGACGAAAAATTCTTAAGTTGTTTACGAACCTCTCTATTATATCAGAGCGGCTCTCCAAAATCACCAAACCCTGATGACCTTAAAGAGATAGGCCTACCACGCGAATTGCTTCGTGTGATTACTTCGATGTTATTCGAAGCGAAGGTCGGCCTGTCTCCTTCTTTTGTTAACCGGTCGCGAGTGCAGCAGAAATCTCAGCGATCTCGAAAACCACACGTCCCAGTTGCGATAGGTCAATCTGACCTGCAAAGAGAAGTGCTGTAACGAAAACCGCTAGTGCCACAGGCGCGCTGGCAATCATTGCGAAGCCGTAGTGCATGATTCCTCCTTACTCCGGCTTGATGATGGTGATTGGCATGAAAACCTTGGCTTTCAGCTCTACGTAGTCGCTGGACGTGCCATCGACAACTGACTGAAAGAACCATTCGATCATGCTATCGAACAAGTTTCGCACGATAAACCTCCTTTGTTTAAGTGCGGAATTTAGGAATGTCGATCTCATTTTGAGTTCAACTCTCCTCTCAAATACTCATTTTACAATAAGTCCTTGAGTGTGTGTCCCGAAGCGCTTGTTTTCCTAAGAAAATTTTACGCTTCGGGACTTCGGCGGGAGAACTGCTAATGTTTGACTCGTGGGTCTAGGATCTCTATCCCCCTATAGACACCGTTCTCTTCGACTCGAACTACTTCAAAAGTAGGGCCGACGAACGAAGTAGTCTGTAGGGCGCGATCCAACCCGATTAAGTCGGAGCGAGGGGCGCATCCTTCTTCTCTACTGTGAAGCAGAAAGAAGCAGATCTGCTCTTCACTCATGAAACTGACCCGAACAACCTCTGGTTCCTCACCAAGCTTGCCGCCGAGTCCATCGTGTTGATTAAGTCGATCCATCAGGTCAGTTGTGCCCATCCCCAGCAAAAAAATGCCGATGACGACACTCAAAACCTGAACTTCCCGACCAGGTTGCCATTTGATAACCTTGTAACCCGCAAGGATCGCAAAGCCACCAATGATTGCAAAAATCAACCAATCCATTTTTTCTCCCTTCATTCCCGCCGAAAGAATCTCCCTTTTAAGCAGAGAAACTCTTTTGGAGGAATGAAAGTATTAATAAGTTAATGTGCGGAATTGAATCTAATTCTAGCATATTATAGGCTAAAAGTCAAGTACTATAAGCCCCTCGTAGCTAATATTTCCTACCGGAAATTAGCTACTGCGTGTCTTGCGCTCAAGCATAGTCTGACGACTATTTACTTGTAGCTTAGGGTATTTTTAGAAAAGAGTTAGTTGATTATCTGGTTGGCATTTGGGGCAGTAGTGAGTTCGACGACCGTTGATCTCCGTAAATTCAATACTAGTACTGCAATTTGAACACGGTCTGTTCCCTTTTCCATATACCCTCAAAAAGTTTTGGTGTGTTCCAGGATTGCCCAATAAGTCTCTGTAGGAATCTATTGTTGTCCCCCGATGTTCTATTCCCTCGTTTAGAACTTGTTTTATCGAATCTAACAGTGTAATTTGCTCGTCTTCTGTCAAAGCTTTTGGACCTCGAGATGGGTTTATCTTTGCGAGAAAGAGAGCCTCATCAGCATAAATATTGCCGACTCCGGCAATTATTCTTTGATCTACAATAGTTTCTTTAATAGTTTTCTTATCTGAAGAGAGTAGATTTTTGGAAAAAAGAGTTAAATCTGTTTCAAAAGCATCAGCAGCGACTTTGTCTTTAATTTCTTCAAGATTCTCACTAATAAACGCTTCAGCTGCACCGTTACGATCATTAAATCGAAGTTGTTTACCATCATCTAAGTTTAAAACCATGCGAGTAAATTCATCGGCTTTGGCACTCTTGTCTCTCAAAATAAATTGTCCAGTTAGTTTCAGATGAATCACCAAATTATCACCACTACTAAGTTTCAACAATAAATACTTTGCTTTGCGCTGTGCTTTTTCTATTTTCTTACCGGTCAACAATTGATCTAAATCCTGTTTTGATTTCACTCTTAGGTTTTCGCCAAACGAAGTTAATCTTGCCTCAATAATAGTTCTTCCAACTAGTTTGTCATTGATATCGTTTACAATTGTTGTTACTTCTGGAAGCTCTGGCATCGAAAATATTGTAACAAACTAAAATTGACATCGGGTGAAATTTTTAGCAAACTAGAGTTGCGTGAAATACTTTTCTCGCCCTCTACTGATCTCCTTTACTGTCCTTTTCCTAACTGCCGTTTTCTTAGGAACAATTGCCAAACCGGTTAACGCCGATACGACTGGTTTTCTTTCATTAATCAATTCATATAGACAGCAAAACGGGGTTGGAACTTTAGCTGAAGATCAAAATCTAACTAATGCCGCTTGCTGGCTAGCAATAGACCTCGATATCAACGGCTTCAGTCATACTGATTCTCAAGGTCGAGGTATGTCACAAAGACTAACTGACTTTGGGGTTTCCGGATCCCGAGCTGAAAATATTTACTACACAACTTACGGTTCTTCTGCAGAAGAAGCCTTTACCGAATGGAAGGAATCTGATGGTCACAACACCAATATGCTCAACGGTACTTACACTCGTATTGGCATAGGTCGTGCAAATATTGGGAACAAGTGGTATTGGGTAACAGATTTTGCCAACGGTTCTGCAGTCACACTGACAAATCAATGCGGAACTGTTGTTAGTTCTCCGACTACTAAAACTTCACCTGTTCAACCAAAAACAACTACTAAACCCTCTTCCCAACCCGCGGACACACCAGTTAATGTTTCGGAAACACAACCAATTGCTACGGTCTCGCCAGAACCTGAAATTAAAGAAACTACCAAATCAGCTACACTGAGTTCTAGGGTTATAAAAATTGGCAGTGATAGTGCTAGTACCAGCAAACCGACAACTTTAGTGCAAGGATTAGCGCTTGGTTCGGCACTGATCGTGAATTTACTTTTGTTTGGCTTTCTCTTCTGGAAATTCTCCCACCATTTTCCACCAATTAAAAATAGGTAGATTCTAAATCATTGACTTTTTAGCTCTTTTTTATTTAATCTTAGAAGTAATTAATGGAAAACCTGTCACT
>JANWIZ010000007.1 GCA_025449635.1 Patescibacteria group bacterium | reverse complement strand
TCGTCGTGATTTTAAAAGGATTTCCAGAAGAAGCGGTAAATATTTTTACTTTCTCGCTTCCCGATAAACAAGCATCCTCATTAGTACAAGCAACAGCGTCTTTGCCGTAATCTTTGTACATTTTGGCATAATTTGTGGTTTGTACCAGTGGGTTATCTTGGGTGGCAAAACTGTAGTCTGACAAAAGCCATTCTTTGGCTGATGCAAAGAAATTTGAGTCAATTGGTCCTGTACTGATTCCTAGGTGTGTTGTTGAACAACTAGTGAATGTTGGGGAAACACAACTGCTTGATTTAACATGAAAACCAATTCCTCCAACAGAACCAACATCTCCGTTTGATGTTGTTACAAAACCTGGATTGATAACAGTGACTCGAGAACCAACTTGTGATCCCGTGGGGTATGTTGCTCCGTCAAAAAATGTCACATAACCCTTGTTTTCGAAAACTGTTTTGTTTGGTGAACCAGTGTCTGTTAGCGTAATAGTAACCTTCCTTGGTGCCCCACCAGAAGGCATCGGATTAGAGTATTTCCACATAATCCAGTCGATATCAGCCTTATTTGCTGGGTTCAAACTTCCAATTGGTTGCCAAGCGGGATCCGTCACTTGCGGTTGAAGAGATCTATCGCGATCAACCATATAAAAAACTGATTCTCCGTTTGGCGCCTCATAGTCTTCAAATATCATGTGTGGCATCGGCGTTACTGTCGATGGAGTCCCGTTGCCTGGATTGATAGCATTCGGTATTGCATCCATGACAACTGCGTCTGGGGTGATACCGTTAGAAGCATTACTGTAAGTGAGATCAAATTTCACACTTCCGCCGTATAAAATCTCATTTGAGTATCCCGCAGACGGTGCTTTAGTAATTGTCAGCTCGGGATTGGTAACCAATTCAATATTAAACGCGGATTCATTTGGGAAATTTGGGTACCCAGGAGAGGGGGTACTGGTAATATTTGTTGTTTCACAATCACCACCACAAATCAAAGTATGGTTGACTACACCGGTTTTTGATTTAACTTTAATTACGAAATGATAATTAACAGGGTATGTAATTGGATACTTATGGGAAGAGTAAATCTTCGGAATATTTTGCCAAACAAGACTACAGGAACCAACTCCTCCCCCAACTGGGCAAGTCACATCTGGACGAAGCGCAGGATTAGCGTTGTTTCTCGGATCAAGCCATGGGGCATTGTTAATAATAGTACCGTTAATATCCGGGCAGTTTTTTACCAAACCGACTATCGAACAATATGCAGAAGTACCGGTAAAATCGATGGAGTTATTATCCAAAAACTGTCTGTCCGGAAGTCTGAAGGTCACAGTTACATTACTAGCATCTCCATTGGAAGAGTTTGTATTTGCAATGTAATTTGATATCCAAAAATCATTCCCAGCATTTAGGCTTTTTACTGGATTAAAAGAGTCGGTGCAGTTTTGCGGGATTGGGGATGGGTTAATTGGTGGGTTGATACATAACGAATAGCTGGTATAAAAATTGGGTTTATTGTCCACAGCATTACTGGTGTTGTAAGTACACCCACTTTGACAAATGTTTCCGGCAAAAGTCTTTATTTCATTATCTACCGAACCGCTGGCGTTGGTGTCAGTAACTAAAGCAATTTCAGCATTAACTGGGTAGCTAACTGGACCCCACATATAGCGATCAAACTTAAAACTCTCTCCAGAGCCAACATCAAATTTGATCCATTTTACACTGCTTTCCTGACCTGACGGTACTGTACAAGTTGTGCTTGGTAAACTGGCGCAGAGTGTCCAACCGCCAGTGTGATTACCTCTTGGTGGATAACCTGCTCCAGTATACGAACTCCAGTATATCTTCCAGTTTGTGGCATTTGGAGCCCCAATGGTCGTACCGTGCCCCACTCCGTAAAAATTAACATTTACAAAGGTAGTATTGGATGGGATTTTTTCAATTGTGTAAAACTCAGTTGCTGGTACATTTGTACTATGATCAAACTTAATAACATAGTCCATCAAATGACCCGCACCAACAGTGAAAGGGCTGCCGTACTTATCGACTGTAACCCTTGGCAAACTTGCTGCATCCCAAGTTGAAGTTACAGTTGTCGTTTTGGTTTTGACAAAATCAGCCTCTTGATCAGAAAAAACTGTTAGATTGCTTTGTAGAGTTGGAGATCCACATGAATTACCAGCTCTAATCGTAACTGCGTATTTGTAATTAGCATAGCTAGTGGTTTGCGGCGAGGTTAGGTAAAAGGAAACTTTACGATTTGCATTGTCAAAAACTACGCTGGTAGCTCCAGTTCCTGTTACCGTTGGGTTTGAAGTATTGAGCAAACAATTGGAATAGGTAAACTCAAAACGAGCGTTATAAACATCACTTTGAACCCAATAGTTAGCCGCGCTTAAGATCAACATGTAAGTTACGTCCAAATTGGGTGCGATATATTGCGGTCCTACGTTTGACCCGTACATAAACGCTTTTGCTTGAATATTTAATTGATCCTCCGGCAACTCGACCGTAACCAAACTATTTCCAGAAAACTTTGCTTTTGATTTCAATGTCATACCGTTTGGCGCACCTGTAAAAACTCTAAAGGTTGCTGTGAGATTTCCGACTGTGCCGGAACTCTTATTTCCTAAATTCCAAACAATTTTATTTTTCGGACTACACATCGGAGCTCCACTTATCGCCGTTGAAACTCCTCCCCCACTAGATCCATTAAAGGCAACTGTGTACTCGACTGGGCTTCCGAAAGTCGGTTGGTAGCAACCAGTTGGGTATGGAAGTTCAATTGTAAAATTGTCTACATTACGATCTAGGGAATAGCTGACAGTGTAGGCAACGGTATTGTTATTTGGGACTCCTGGGTTGGTATCAAAACCAGTTTGCAAAGTCGGGTTAGCTGGGTTTGGGGTCTTTGACACAACAACACTCACCCCCGAATTTAACTCCCAAAAAACCTGCCAATCATACATAAGAATAGACGGATCTGTGACAACGCTTCGGCTAAAGTTAACTCTAAGTTTTATCTGAGTGATTGTTAGACTAGCAGGAATATCATACTCATCGCTTGCATTAAGTGGGATGTTGATAAAACCTGCTATTGGGTTGTCCAAGACACATCCTGGTGGTTGGGAGGGATCTCCACAAAGAATATCAACAGTAACTCCCGAGGACCCACTTGTTGGTCGAATAAATCCAAATTTTATTTTGTTCCATTTTTTGAGAGTACCTCCAGCCGGAGAAATACTGAAAGATTTTATTGTTCCGCTAGTCTGACCATTAACCAAACCTACCTCATAACGAGAGAAAATTGTATTGTATGTTCTCTCCAAATTTCCCGAAAGACTTTCTATATCAGAGTTAATAGTACCTGGAGCTGACGGTCCCAAAGTTCCCTGCCAACTACCAGAATTGTTAGGCTGAATGACATCCCCAACAACGGCGCTTTTTGGAAAAAGTATCCCTAGAATAATCAGGCTAGTGGCTAAAAGGAAAATTCCAAGACCAGGAGCAAAGCGCTTGAATTGATTCTCAAGCAACCCTTTAATTTTCAAGAGGGAGACCCTCCTTTTTCCAAGCTTTTAAGCCACCTTCTAAATTACGATTTTTTTCTGGCGGGAAGAAACCCCCAACAAATTTTTCAATAACAACTGCACTGTCATAGCCGTCTTCCGAAATAAAAACATGAGAATCTTCCGGATTCAGTCCTGGGGTGGATTCAAACATCGATTCAAGCATGAAAATAGTTCCTTTGATGTGGGGTTTGTTTTGCTCGGAAATGTTTTTGATAATCGTCACGACCTTAATCGGCTCTTCTTTTGACAACTCTTGGCTAAGATCTTTAGGAGAGATTTGCAGCACCCTTGGGTCGACCTCAATAGTTTTACCCTTTGATGAAACTTTTCGCTTTTCAGTGTAATAGCTTAGATTTTTCTTATCTTCATTTGTCTTACCATCGTCTTGGAATGATACAAACACGCCAATACTCAGAATACCGAGTAATAAAATTACGACTATGGTAGGCAATAGTAAAGCTTCAAGATTTCTTTTTTGGAAAAATTTTTTATCAAGTGGGACAGGCAGGCTCATATATCAGTTATTATATATAAAACCCTGGTTTAAAACAATCAATTTTTCTTCTTTTTCTTTGGGAAATAGCGTTTCTTAACTTGATAGGAAAGATAGGTTTGTTTTGAGGCGGGTAACTTTTTCCTATAGTCTCTAAAAAGATTATAGCTGATCAAAACAAAGGTGATTACCCACAAAACCCACCATATTCGTGCCGAAAGAAATACCACTCCCCAATTACGGAAAAAAACTAAAAACCAAGCTAAAGGACCAAACCAAACTGTGTAGAAAATAAGTTTAGATAGGAATTTACCTTCAGGTGGTGTCAGGCTTTTATTTCCAAACTTAATTGCAATAAATATCAGACTGCTCACACAAACAATTGTAGCTAATATCTCAAACGCTATTAACTTGTCTAACGAAAGTGCTACTGGTGTACCTAACCAATAATTAATTGATAGTATTTGATTTCCTTTGAATAGTTCTGCGCTAGTTGTTGCTAGTTTTGATGTTATTGTACTTTCCATATCTTTTTATAACTATATATAACTTATACTATCACTCCTCCGCCAAGTAAAATATCTGGGTCCGAATACAATACTACAGATTGGCCTGGTGTTACTGCCCGTTGGGCTTCTTCACAAACTATTGAAAGTGTTTTCTGTCCTAAATCTGAGACTTTAGCCTCAAAAAGCGGTTGACGGTAGCGAATTCTAGCTTTAATTTTTTCTCCTAGCTGCGGGTTTTTACCAACCCAACTAGTATTTATTACCTGAATGGTTGACTCAAAGTGAGCTTCTTCTCCTAAGGGAGCTACTAGAATAATGTTTTTCTTAATCTCTTTGGCAACGACATAGTGAGGAATTTTTTCACTTATTGCCAAACCCTCTCTCTGACCGATAGTATAGTAAGCTAAACCATTGTGCCTACCTAGCACTTTTCCTTTGTGATTGACAATATTGCCGATCTTAGTTTTTACTTTACCGTTTAGAAACTCTTTTATTTCCACGTCTCCGATGAAACAAATACCTTGACTGTCTTTTTTGCTTGCGTTAGGCAGACCGATACTTTTTGCTATCCGACGAACTTCAGTCTTTGTAAGAGAACCGATAGGAAATAATGTTCGGCTCAGATGTTTTTGCTTCAGGTTATATAAAAAGTACGACTGATCCTTATCTGGGTCAACTCCTGCGAGCAATTGGAATTGTTCTGATTTCTGATCATAATTAATCCGAGCGTAATGCCCTGTGGCTATATAATCATATCC
>JANWIZ010000006.1 GCA_025449635.1 Patescibacteria group bacterium | reverse complement strand
TGGCAGCCGCTCATGTTGCGGTTTTGAACATAAAAGGATTAGAAATATTTAATGTAGGATCAGAAATTGGAACAAAAGTTAAAGATGTAATTGAGACAATTTTTGATATTGTTGGCTACAAAGTTGAAATCAAAGATTTAGGTCAAAGAACCGGGGATACCCAGGCAACATACGCGAGTTCGCAAAAATTGATTAATAGTACCAGCTGGAAACCAAAAACTTCACTTCGAGAGGGGTTAGTAAAAACAATTGAGTATTTCAAATCAAATATAAATTAACCTGGTTTTATTTTACAATTTTAGTTACATCAAAAAATTCATACTTATTAACGTGATCTGAATAATAGCTCCTATCTTCAAGAAGATTAAAATTACCCCCAAAATACGTATTAAACAAAACACGAAATGTATTGACAGGGGTTATTGTTTCGTAAAGATTTGGGTTTTTAACTTTCGGAAAATAATAAGCGTTTAATATCCTCATTCTTTCCTTGAGACCTTCAATCTTATTTTCAAACGGTCTTTCCCAATGATGCGGGTGTCCAAGAATCGAGGTAGGACCGTGGTCGGATTGAATAATAATTATTGGCTGATTTTCTAAGTTGGAAAGTAATTTATCTATAATTTCTTTCATTTTTTTCATAACAAAAATATTTTGATCTAAGTTATGATTTATGTCAGTATAAATGTTAGAAATTGAATTTAAAACTGCATCGCTGACAGGCGCTCCATTTTTATCAAACAAAGGGGATGGGTGAGAGATAGTAAGATGGGCAAAAACGAATTTCGGACCCTGTTCTTTAAGTGTTTTAGGAACATTGTTCACCGCGTTAAGGCGGATAGTTCTTACGTTATTATCAGTTAAATTTTTAATCGCGGGATATAAAGCTGTTGTTTCCAAAAAGGTAGTTAAATAGTTATTTACCGCCAACGATAATTTACCAATTTTTATCACAGCATCTGAGTTGTTTATATTTAGATCAGCATAGGGATTTGACGCTGTGTGATCATACTCCGAACCTATTTGGATAATTTTATAACCAAGCGACTTAAATGCATAAATCACATCGTTATTTCTGATCATTTCTTTTGGTAGATTTATATTATTGCTTTTGCCGCCAATCTCATCGGTCAGATAGTTTAGATATCTCATATTCAAACTTGACGGAAGGGAAAAATGAGTATGAGCATAATTACTAACACTTTTGGTTGCGATGAAAAAACCTTTTTTAACAAAAAAATGATCAAGGCTTTTATCGTCATAATTATAAAGCTTAGAAAGAGTATCTGATCTTGGAAATGCGTCAAAAATTATATAGTAGACATCAGGAGGGTTTTCTGGTTTCTTGAGATTCATCTTATCTATCTCCATTCGTTCGCTTGTTTTATTTAGATTAATTTTTAACTGAGAAAGCTCGTATTTAGCAATTGTACCGAGGGAAATTATTAGTAAGGTAAGAGCAATAATATTAAAAAACTTAGTCCAAATCGCTAAAGATTTTCTAAATTTAAAAATTACTATAGTGGTAATAGTCACTAATGTAATTAAGAAAAGATAAAGTGATAATTCAATCGTGTTATTTGATAGTTTCATTGGAATTTTCTGCCAAAATTTAAGCAAAGGAACATAAGAGAAAAAACTTACTAGAATTACAGTAGTAATTAACGAACTCTTCTCGTAATTCTTGGAGAAAAAAAATAAAATGGTCCAAATTGTAATTGCACAAACTAATGAAGCAATTATCAAAATAAGCGCATCGTTATTGAATGAGGAAACTTGACCTAGATTTTTAGAAATAAAAAACAATATGGGTACTAAAGTAAACGCTAAGAAATGGAAAGGTAAAGAAATAAATTTTTGAATAGCAAAGTGATTTCTTTTACTTCGTTTGGTCATAGAACGTTGATTAAAACAGGTTTGTTTGAAACTTACAACCAAACTGTAAAAATATGATAAAATTACCTCGTTAAAATAATATGACAAAGTCCAAAAAAATTGTAGTTATTGGTGGGGGAACGGGTACATATACAGTGTTAACCGGTCTGAACGGCATTAGTTTAGATCTAACAGCAGTTGTTACAATGATGGATTCTGGCGGTTCCTCTGGACGCTTGCGAGATGAATTTGGTCACTTACCTACCGGAGATGTTAGACAAGCCCTTGTGGCCCTGAGTCGGGATACTTCAACTTTGAGAGAGCTTTTTAACTATCGTTTTGAGAAAGGCGAAGGACTAGCTGGACATAGTTTTGGGAATATTTTCTTAACTACTCTTGCGGAAGTTTCTGGCGGTATGGAAAAAGCTCTTGAGGAAACAAGTAAAATCTTGAACATCAAGGGTAAAGTATTGCCAGTGACTTTAACAAATGCAAATTTAGTTGCTGAGTATGAGGACGGTTCAGTGGTCAAAAGTGAAGATGAGATTGATGTTCCGAAGCATGATGGGACTTTGAGAATCAAGAATTTGTATTTAGAACCGAAGGCAACTGCGTATAAGAAAACTTTGGAGGCGATAGAGCAAGCTGACTTGATAGTGATTGGTCCAGGAGATTTATACACCTCACTTGTTCCGAATTTAGTTGTACCCGAAGTGAGAGAAGCTATTTGCAATTCAAAAGCAAAGAAAGTTTATATTGTAAATTTGATGACGAAGTACGGGCAGACTTTTGGTTTCAAAGCCAGTGACTTTGTAGGGGAAATGCAGAAATATTTAGGTAACTGCTTAGATTTTGTTTTAATCAACGACACAAAACTTCCAGAGGATATCATAGAGCGTTATGTAGCTGAACAAGACTCACCAGTTGAAGATGATTTAATTGAAAAAGGTTTCAAAATTGTCAGGCAAGATTTTCTTGCCTCAGATCCGATTGAAAAATCAACTGGGGATAAGTTAAAGAGAAGCTTTATTCGCCACGATTCAAGCAAAATTGCTAAAGAACTTATTAGAATATTAGACTAATGTGCGGAATTTTTGGTTACGTTTCAAAAACACCGAGAACGGCAAAAGAAACATTAGAGAGCTTGCGAGTACTCGAATATCGTGGTTATGATTCATGGGGTGTAACAGTTAGAAGTAATAAGACATTTCTAGTTGAAAAAGCTTCCGGAAAAATTGGTAGTTCGATAGTAACTTTACCAGATTCAACAATAAGTCTAGGACACACTCGTTGGGCTACTCATGGTGGTGTAACTAAGGAGAATTCACACCCACATTTATCTTGTGACAATAGTCTTAGTTTAGTTCATAACGGTATTGTTGAAAACTACCAACTGCTTGTAAAAAATTTGTCAAAAAGCCATCATTTCAGATCCCAAACCGATACTGAAGTAATAATTCATATGATAGAAGAGGAGGTAGGGTCACATACCCTTAAAGACGCGGTTCGGAAAGTATTTTCTAAACTTGAGGGCTTGAATGCTATTGCGGTTGGATCAGGAAATGGCGAAATAGTGGTAGCTAAAAACGGTTCACCTTTAGTTTTGGGAGAAGGAGAGGATGTATTTTATCTATCTTCCGATGCGACTGCAATTCTTCCTCATACGAAAAGGGTTATTTTTTTGGATGATGGTCAGTTGGCAACTTTGGGTAAAGATGGGATTAAGATTTTTGATCTTAAATCAGGCAACTTTATTAGGAAAAAGTTAATAACCCTTGATTGGAGTGTTCTCGACAACGATTTAGGTAAATACCCTCACTATTTGTTAAAAGAAATTTATGAGCAACCTAAAGTCATTAGGAATGTTGCTAATACTTTGGTTTCTGAGGCAAAAATTCTGGCAACGGCGGTGGAAAAAGCCAAAGGAACATTTCTAATAGGTTCAGGAACCGCTTCTTATGCTTGTTTAGCTGCAACCTATTTATTTTCAAAAATAGATAGACATGTCAATACTTCCTTCGCCTCAGAATTTGTATACTTAGAAAAGTTTCTTACAAAAAAAAGTTTGGTAATTGCATTATCTCAAAGTGGGGAGACTATTGATGTGGTAGAGCCGTTAAACTTTGCTAAAAAAAGCGGGGTTAGAATTGCTTCAATAGTAAATGCTTTAGGATCGACAATTTATCGGATGGGGGACATTAAGATTTTACTTGGAGCAGGTCCAGAGTTAGCTGTTGCTTCGACAAAAGCCTACACAGCAAAGATAGCTTTCCTACTCTTATTGACCTTTACGCTTGCAAATAAAGTTAAAGACGCACAAAATTTACTGTTTCAAGCAGCTGGAGAAATAGAAAGGATTCTTGAATCAAGTAATTTAAAGAAACTTAAAAATATTGCAAAAGTATTAGCCTCTAAGGAGCATATTTATACAATCGGTCGGGGTGTTACTTATGCGCTGGCATTAGAAACAGCCATGAAGATCAAAGAGGTAAGCTATATTCACACAGAGGGGTTTGCTGGAGGCGAGCTAAAGCACGGGACAATTGCGTTGATAGATAAAGGATCTCCTTGCATTGTTTTTGCACCTAATGATGAGACTTATCAGGCAATTATTTCCAACGCTACCGAAATACGTTCGCGCGGGGGTTTAATTATTGGAATTGGACCAACAAAGGCAGATGTCTTTGACCATTGGATTGAAGTAAAGGATATTCAGGAAGCGTCGCTAATACCTTTGGTTGTTCCTGCGCAAATTCTTGGTTATTATTTAGCTTTAGAAAAAGGTTATGACCCCGATAAACCTCGTAACTTAGCAAAGTCGGTTACAGTAAAATAACAAATTGTTGTTATTTTGACTGTAAGCTTTTAATATACAAGCGATGGGAAAGTCTTTACCTTTGGTATCAATTATTGTTACCTCGTATAACTACGCCAAATATATTGGAAAAACCATTCAATCAGTTTTAGATCAGACTTATCAAAACTGGGAACTTATCATTTCCGATGACTGCTCAACAGATAATTCTCTTGAAATCATTAAACGTTTTAAAGAGCCTAGAATTAAACTAATTACAAATTCGAAGAATCAAGGAGCTTATGAGGCTTACACAAGAGCTTATGAGTTAAGTACAGGTAAATATTTTGTTAGTTTAGATTCTGATGATTACATGCATCCAGAACGGATAGAGAAGCAAGTAAATTTTCTTGAAAAAAATCCAAAAGTGGATATTTTAGGAACATATATTTCTGAGATTGATGAGGAAGGAAAGGGTAAAAAAGGAAATTCAGAATTTGAAAATTGGTTTAATGTAGAAATAGATTTGAATGATCCAAAAAGCTGGGTTTGGGGAAATCGTCTTTGTCACTCTTCAGTAATGATTCGAACAGAAATCCACAAGAAAGTAGGGAATTTTAACAAAGAGCTAATTTACAGCCCTGATTATGAATTTTGGCTTAGAAATATTAAATCCAAAAGTACTTTTAAAGTTCTAGCAAACAAGCTAACTTACTATCGTTCGCATAAATTAAACATCACAAATACCAATCCAGAGGTAAAATTTTATGAAGTTCTTTATATTAATAGAAACTATGTAATCGAAGCATTAAATCAGAAAGATTTATCATTAGTTATTGTTGGTCTCGTTAATCATCCTCTATATAAAAACTTAACAACAGTGAAAAAAGGAAAAATTTTAAGTGCTTTTTTAGCTGCTTTAAAATACACGAATATCAATCAATTTAACGAAAAAATTATGGAGAAAAAAAGTAATAGGAGTTTTGAATGGCTAGCTGCAACATTTGATTTTTATAAGGACAATTTGGGATGGCATATAGAGCAACTTTTAGCACACAAAAACTTATTGAATCAAAAAGAAAAAACTATTGAAAAACTTATTTCTCAGAATTCACAAACCCGAAAAACACTGTTCAATAGGATTGTTGATAAAGTAAAAAAGACCTTATGATAAATGTCACAAAATCATATTTACCTTCACTTAGATTATATACTAAATATTTACAAAAAATCTGGGAAACTGGTCAGGTTACAAACCATGGGTCGTTAGTTTCTGAATTGGAGAATAAACTTAAGCGTTACCTTGGTGTAAAACATTTATTTTTCGTTTCAAATGGAACAATTGCCTTACAAATTGCGATTAGAGCTCTAGATTTGAAAAACGAAGTTATCACGACACCTTTCTCATATGTTGCAACCACTTCAAGCTTGGTGTGGGAAGGTTGTAAACCAGTATTTGTAGATATTGACCCTAAAACTTTATGTATAGATCCAGAAAAAGTAGAAAAAGCAATCACAAAGAAGACGACTGGAATACTTGTAACGCATGTATATGGAATACCTTGTGAAAATGAAAAGCTTCAAAAAATAGCAAAGAAACACAATATAAAGCTTTTGTATGACGCGGCACATGCTTTTGGAGTGAAATTAAATGGAAAATCGATTTTAAATATGGGAGATATATCAATATTAAGTTTTCATGCAACTAAAATCTTTCATTCTGGAGAGGGCGGTGCAATCGTTACTAATAGCAATGAACTAGCACACAAAATTGAATATATGAGAAACTTTGGCCATAAAGGTCAAGAGGAATTTTGGGGCTTAGGTATTAATGGAAAAAACTCGGAGCTTCACGCTGCAATGGGTTTGTCCTTATTACCGAAAGTCCGCTTTCTTATCGAAAAAAGAAAAAGACTAACAGAAATTTACGAAAGCAAGTTAAAATTTAACGGAATAAAAAGACCAGAATTGCCAAGAAAAATAGCCTACAATTATTCCTATTTTCCAATTATTTTTGAAAATGAAGCTATGATGAGGAAAGTGAAGGAAGAACTTAACAAAAATGATATTTATCCAAGAAGATATTTTTTCCCATCTCTTAACAAACTTAATTATGTAAAAAAACAAAAAATGCCAAACTCTGAAGAGACTGCGTCTAAGGTACTTTGCTTGCCTTTGTACCCAGATTTGAAACCAAGTAGTGTATCGCAAATATGTAGGATAATTAATGAAACTTTAGGAAATAAATAGTATGAGAAAGAATGTACTGGTTTTTCCATGTGGTTCGGAAATTGGTTTAGAGATCTATCGTTCCTTAGAAAGCTCAGCACACTTTAAGCTTTTCGGTGCAAGTAGTGTCGAGGATCATGGTAGTTTTGTTTATCAAAATTACATTGGAAATCTGCCGTTTGTAAACGATAACTATTTTATCAGAGATTTAAAAGAGCTTGTTGCCAAGTATAAAATTGATCTAATTTTTCCGGCTCATGATGATGCTGTCGTGATTTTAGCTGAGAATTCAAAAATTTTAGGTTGTACTGTAATTGGGTCAGATTTTGAAACAGCACTTATATGCCGCTCCAAATCTGAAACTTATAAGAGCTTTAAACCTTTTATTAAAGTACCAGAGGTTTTTGAGAGCTCTAGTAATGTAATTGATTTTCCTGTTTTTCTAAAGCCTGATAAGAGTCAGGGTTCAAAAGGTACGGTTTTAGCAAAAACCAAGGAAGAAATTTTGTTTTTTCAGAAGAAAGATCAATCATTATTAATTCTTGAGTACCTACCTGGTAAAGAATATACAGTTGATTGTTTTACTGATAGGACTGGGAAATTATTATTTGTCGGACCTAGGGAAAGGATTAGAATCCAAAATGGTATCAGTGTTAACACAAAACCTATTACTAATAACGCTGATTTTAGAGATTTGGCAGAGAAAATAAATAACCATTTAGAATTAAGGGGTGTTTGGTTTTTTCAGGTTAAAAGAAATAAGTACGGAGAATTAGTTTTGTTAGAAATCGCCCCAAGAGTTGCAGGATCTATGGCTATACAGAGAAATATTGGAGTCAACCTTCCTCTGTTGAGCATTTGGGATGCACTTGATCAAAATGTTGAAATCATTAAAAACGATTTATCTCTAGAGATGGATAGGGCATTAGTAAATAGATTCAAATCAAATCTGAGATATAATACAGTTTATGTTGATCTGGATGATTGCCTTGTTTTGAATAAGCAACTAAATATCCGTTTAGTATCCTTTTTATTTAAATGCCTAAGGAATAAAATCAAAGTTAAATTATTAACGCGACATAAAAAGGACTTAACTCGGACCTTAGAAATTTATAAAATAGCAAATATTTTTTCAGAAATAATTTTAATTGACCAAAAAACAGCGAAATCCAATTTTATAAAAGAGAAAGATGCAATTTTTATTGATGATTCATTTGCTGAACGTAAGGAAGTGCATAAAAATACAGGTATTACTGTTTTTGATGCAAGTGCAGTCGAGTCGTTATTTGAGAGTCTTTAATTATGAAAAAAGAAATAATTATAAGTGAGTTAGACAAGAATTTTCTAGAAATAATCAGAAAAGATGTTACTAATTTTATCTCATCTTGTTCCAAAAAGTATGATACAAAAGGAAAGGTTTTGTTAGACATAGCTCCACAAGATTATGAAGGGGCTAAAGAATTTTTTTCTAAGTCAAAAATAAAAACTTTAGATATTGATCCTAATTCAAAGGCAGATATTATAGCTGATATCTGCGACAAGAATAATAAATTAATTACCGATTCTTATTTTGATTTTGTTCTATGCACTGAGGTTTTGGAGCATACTTTAAATCCCCTTGCCGCTGTGGAGGAGATATATCGAATACTGAAGCCAGGAGGGAAGGTTTTTATTTCTACACCATTCAATTTTCGAATACACGGTCCTTTACCAGACTGTTGGAGATTCACTGAACATGGATTAAGATATTTGTTAAGAAACTTCAAGATTATTGTTCTCGACCAGATTGAAACGAAGGAACGAGATCTGATGCCAATTCACTATACAGTTATAGCTGAAAAAGAGTAATTTTTAGAGGACAATTAGTAATTATTGTATAATTTGCCAAGTTTGTTTATGAACATTGTTAAAAACATTTCTTTGATTTGGAAAAAGCGTGAGCTGGTTATCGCACTTACCCAAAGAGATATAAAGCAGAGGTATAAACAGTCCGTTTTGGGTTACTTATGGATCATCTTGGTACCTTTGTTTACGATGGTTGTACTGACCTTTGTTTTCTCAAGAGTCATAAATGTTCAAACCGGAGGAATACCTTATCCAATATTTGTTTATGTAGGACTATTGGCTTGGACTTTTTTTTCTGGGTCGTTACTTAGCTCTACTTCACAACTAGTTTCAAATTCTACCTTGATAACTAAAATTTATTTTCCTAGAGAAATTTTAGTTCTAGCGGCAGTATTTTCTAAGGCATTTGATTTAGTTTTTTCCTCTTTAGTTTTTGTTGGGTTAATGGTTTTTTATAAAGTAGAGCCTTCAGTTTTTATTGTCTGGCTTCCAGTTATTTTTCTCATTCAGTTTATTTTTACCACCGGGCTGTCTTTGATACTATCGGCGTTTAACCTATTTTATCGGGACATAGCCAATTTACTCGGGGTTGTATTGCTTTTGTGGATGTATTTAACCCCAGTGATCTATCCGGCAGAAATATTCCCAAAGAAATTTCAAATTTTATTAGTTTTAAATCCAATGGCTGCCGTTATTGATTCCTACCGAAATATTCTCCTCGAATCAAAGGCACCAGATACGACTCTCCTTGGAATCGCTGGGATAATTGCTTTGGTAACTTTGATTGTCTCTTACGCATTATTTAAAAAACTGGAGAATTCTTTTGCGGACATAGTCTGATGAGTACCAAAGTAATCACTGTTGAAAAAGTATCGAAAAAATTTAGTTTACAGCATGAAAACACATTTAAAGAGTTTGTTCCGGCTTTCCTTTTTGGCAAATCCTGGGCGACAACCTTCTGGGCATTAAAGGATATTTCGTTTGAAGTTTCTAAGGGTGAGAGTTTTGGAATAATAGGGCCAAACGGATCTGGAAAATCTACAATCATGAAGCTTCTAGCTGGAGTCACTGCACCTACAAGCGGAAAAATTAATATACAAGGAAATGTTTCTTCACTGATTGAGTTGGGTGCAGGTTTCCATCCTGATTTATCTGGTAGAGAGAATGTTTTTTTGAATGGGTTGATATTTGGTATGAGCAAAAAAGAAATTCGCGATAATTTTGATTCCATAGTTGCCTTTTCTGAAATTGGCAGCTTTATTGATGAGCCAGTGAAACACTATTCCTCTGGTATGTACCTTAGATTAGGGTTTGCAGTTGCAGTTCATACCAAACCAGATATTTTACTTGTTGATGAAATTTTGGCAGTTGGAGATTCTTCTTTTCAAAAAAAGTGTTTAGATAAAATTTCTGAGATAAAAAATAAGGGTACCACAATTGTTCTTATCAGCCATAGCAGGTCATTAATCGAAGAAAACGCTCAGCGAGTTGTTTTGTTGATAGATGGGTCAATTAAATTTGAGGGTGATCCAAAACTTGGGTTTTACAAGTATGAAGAGTATTTGACCGAAAGAGAAAAGAACAAATGAAAGCAGAGAATATTGATCCAAAAGGAAAATTAGAAAAAGAATCGAAAGAAAAGCTAGTAAAACTTTTAGTGCAAAATCGTAACTCGCTGGTTCAAAAAGAGATGCAGTTAAACAATCTTAAAGCAGAGATTTCGAGTATTCATAACTCTAAAACCTGGAAACTTTGGTTGGTTTACAGGTCAATAAAGAATTTTATCTTGAATCCTTTAAATTACATTCCAATTTATAGGATTAACAGACAAAATTTAGTATATAGAAATGCCGAAATAGAAACTTGGGAAAAGAAATTACCTTTAGTTTCGGTTGTAATACCTTGTTTTAATTATGGGCATTTTTTAGAAAATTGTATAGAAAGCTTGAAGAGACAAACATTGAATCGATTGGAAATCATTGTCGTTGACGATGGTTCAACTAATCCAGAGACAAAAAAAGTATTGAAAAAAATTGAAAAACAAGGGGTTTTGGTTATATATCAGGAGAATAATGGAGTTTCAGTAGCAAGGAATATCGGTATTAATGAGGCAAGGGGAAAATATGTTTGTTGTATAGATCCAGATGATTATTTTGAACCGACTTATTTAGAAAAATGCCTTTGGCTCTTGGAAACAAATCTAAATATTGGATTTGCTTTTTCTTGGGCTAAACTTTTCGACGGTAGTGACGAAGTTTGGAAAACTATAGATTTTGATATTGGATCAGCTCTTGGGATAAACACAACTTCTGTTTCGGCTGTAATGAGAAAATCTGCTTGGATGGAAGTTGGCGGGTACAAATCAAATATTTCCTATGAGGATTGGGAACTCTGGATTTCACTTGGAGAAGTAGGGTGGGGTGGAAAAGTAATCGAGGAGCCTCTTTTTTTGTACAGAATCCACAACGAGTCAAAAACCTCTGAGGATATTAAGAGGCATTCGGAAACAATGACACAAATAAGAGAGCTACATAAAGAATTATATAGATCTCACGGAAGGCTAAAGTTGAGAAAAGTTCCAAAGCAATGGCCTCAACCAAGCCAATTTAATCTTGATGCTATCAGTAAAGATATTTACCCGAAAAAAATTGCAGTTTTTGTACCTTGGGTAGTACGAGGCGGGGCGGATAAAGTATTGTTGGATATTCTAAGAGAGTTAAAGAAGAAAGATTTTGAGTTTGTTATCTTTACTACATTACTGGAAAAAAGTGACTGGATATCAAAATATTCAGAAATTACAAAAGAAGTATTCGATCTTCACAACTTTTTAGACCCAGCTTACTGGGAATTATTCTGTATGAATTACCTAACAAAAAATAAAATCAGTAAAATTGTTATTAGTCAATCCAGATGGTCTTACTCCTTCGCCGCTATGTTTAAAGAGGTGAATCCGAAAACAAAAGTCTTAGATATTATTAAAAATGGTTCGATTCATGGTCACAGTGATCTTTCAAAGCTCTTTGACCATGTTATAAATCAGACAGTTGTTCCAAGCGACATTGTATCGAAGGAGATTGTTTCTAATGGAGTTCTTGAGGAACAGGTAAAAATAATCAATGACGGTATTAACCTAGAAGAATTTAAGCCTCCAAAGGAAATTGATATCTTAAATTCAAAAATTAACCTTGGTTTTACACCAGAATCTAAGATAATCACATTTCTTGGAAGATTCTCAGACGAAAAAGATCCTTTGCTTTTCCTTAGTATCGCAAAACTATTTTCCAAAAATCATGAGATCAAGTTTGTCTTAGTTGGAGAAGGGCCTTTGCACAATATCTTAAAGCGAAAAATTAAAAATGCTAAGCTAACTAACGTTTTACTACTACCTTTTAGAGAAAATGTATCTCCGATATTGAATGCAACTGATATACTAGTCAACACCTCAAAGATTGAAGGAGTCCCTTTGACATTAATGGAAGCATTAGCACAAAATGTACCAGCTATTGCCCCTAATGTGGGGGGAGTTTCAAGTCTTCTACCAAAGGAGTTTATTGTTTTTGAACGAAATGCAGAAGCGTTTTATTATAAGATTTTGGAAATTCTTGAGCGAAAACCTGAAAATAAGTTGCTAAGAGAGATAGCAGTAAAAAAAGCAGATATAAAAAATACTGCCATTGAGTTCGCCAAATTACTAAATGAAGATTGAACAGGAACAAAAAAAACATTACAATTTAATTTCTCATCAATATGATGAGACAATCCCCAAACACATTGTAGCGTATTTAAAGGCGAAAAGGATCAAATTATTCCTCGACAAGGGTTTGGATGGGAAAGTATTAGATGTCGGATGTGGTACAGGCGAGATCCTTCAAAGTTTACCATCAGGTCTTGATAAAAACGGAATCGATATCTCTGAAGGAATGATAGCAATTGCAAAAGAAAAAGTTCCTAATGGAAAATTTAGGGTAGGATCTATTACAAAATTACCTTATAGGGATAACTACTTCGACTTTGTCTATACGGTAGCGGTATTGCATCACTTGATAACAAAAACTAATGTAAAAAATACTTTAAAAGAGATGTATCGCATTACTAAGCCAGGAGGGGTGATAGTTGCGTGGGATCATAACCCGTTAAACCCTTATTGGAAAGTTCTTATGAAAAAGGCACCTCAAGATATTGGGAACGAGAGATTGGTTTCTGCTCGAGAAATTATGTCCGCTTTTCCAGAAAAAACGGAAATAAAACTTTTCAGACTAACATTTACTGCCGACTTTTTTCCAAACAAAATTCTATCAATTTGGAAGCATGTCGAATCTGTGCTTGAACGAGCTCCTTTAATAAAAAATTTCGCTGCCCACAATGTAATTGTTGTGCAAAAAAATGTATAGGCAGCAAAAAGTATCAGTAATTCTTCCTACATATAACGAAAAAGACTCGATCAGAGAGTGTATTAATGCCTTCTTTTCAACAAAAGTTGTAGATGAGGTGGTGGTAGTCAATAATAATGCTGCTCAGGGAACAAAAGAGGAGGTTGAGAAAACTCGAGCCAAACAAATATTTGAGAGGAAACAAGGTTATGGCTATTCGATCAGAGCAGGGTTAAAAAGTGCAGAAGGTGATCTTATTTTTGTTTGCGAACCTGATGGTACTTTTCTTCCAAGTGATATACATAAATTCTTAGCTTACTCAGATGATGTTGATTTTGTTATTGGTTCTCGTACAACCAGAGCTTTGCTAGGTGAAGGTGCAAACATGGGCTTGTTTCTAAAATGGGGAAATTGGTTTGTCGCTAAAATGATTGAATTTCTTTTTAATACTAGATCTATTAGTGATGTAGGTTGCACGTTCAGGATGATTAAAAGAGAGGCGTTAAAGAAAATTCAGCCGAAATTTCGTGTTGGCACATCTCACTTTGGGCTTGAAATGATGCTGTGGGTCTTTGTTAAGAAGATTGAGCACATTGAAATACCAATTACTTATCAAAAAAGAATTGGTATTTCTTCGGTAACGGGAGATTTCAAGAAAACTTTTGTCTTAGGTATGACGATGATTTTTATGGCATTAAATTATTTCTTCAATGAAAAAACTTCTTAAACTCAGTGTACAGGATATTATATTTCTTCTCCTTTTAGCTTTTAGCGCTTATTTAGCCTTTAGACATATTAGATTTCCTTTGATTATGGACGAAATAGAATACCCACTTGTCGGTAAATCGATATCTGAAAATTTGTCTGCGATATATTATCGGGGGGAAGCAAATCCAGAAAACTTGGGTTTATGGCACCCACCATTATATATAAGTATGTTGGGATTATTTTTTCTTGCCGTTCCTTTTTTAGCTTCTACGGCAAGATTATTTGGTGTGCTGATTTATCTACTTACGCTAATTATTTTTTATTTTTGGTTTAAGAGAAAATTTGGAAGACCAAACCTAGTTGCTTTTGCTATTGCATTAATTCCTTATTTTACTTTCTCAAGTTTACTTCCAGATATAGATACCCAACTATTTCCGTTAATAGCTTTAGTTTGTTTACTACTACTAGAAACGAAGAACTTCTGGTTGGGAATCGCAATCTCTTTTCTGTCCAAGCTCACATTTGGGCCTGTTATTGTAATTTCATATCTGATTACCAATTACAAAGAGCTTCTTAACAGAAAGCGGGTATCTGTCTTGACACAAGTGTTTCTTGGTATCTTTGCTTTTAGTATTTTTTGGATACTACTGAATAAACTTTTCGGTGGCAGTTTCCAAGATAATCTTAACTATGTAAAGTCTAGTACAAACCGACCAGAGTTAACTCTTGGGTATTTTAAAAGTGTAATGATTGACAATATTCCGAGAAATTTACTTTGGATAAACCCACTGCTAGTATTAGCAGCTTTGCTATCAATAACAAAGAATAAGTATCAGATATTTGCCTTATCGGCCTCGGCTATTTTGATTTTTCTTTACACTTTCATTTTTAGATCCTACCCGTTTGAGTTTGTTAAGTACTTACCTGTGGTTTTGTTTCTTTTTATTTTCTCAATAACTCTATTTCTAAATAATTATAAGAAATTTTTTCCACAAATATATATTTATTTTTCATCCCTCTTTTTTATTGGTTTGTTAGGGTCTTTGATTTTAGTAAGAACAGATCCTATATTCGATGCGTATTATGTGAGAGGTTTTTGGAGTGTAATTACCGAGAGTTATTTGAATCCGTTGCTAATTGCACTGATTTTAGTTCCCTTGCTGTTTTTGAGACAAAAGAGACTTTATTTAGTAGTCGGTTTACTAGCTATCATAAGTTCACAAGGGTTAATTATGAATTTGCGTTCTGATTCTCAAAAATCTGTAACATATTACTATGGTGAAAAAAGTATGAATTCGCTCATTGATTACGTGAAAAAGAATGATCTAGGAACAATATTGGCCCCGAAGGATATCGGTTTCAATGCAAAAGTCAAATATGTCGAATTAGCAAATGATGTACTTATGGAGGAGCATGTGTTGGTTGAGAAGGCAGATAAATATGACATAAAGTACTTAATTTCCAGAACAAATGATTATTATTCTGTGAAAAATTGGCCAATCATAAATTCAACATTAATCGAGAAAGTAAGAACTATCAATAATTTTGAAGTCTATAGAATATTTAGTGATTAAGAGCTGTAGTTTTATTCTTCAGCGATAAATATTCTATCCATACCACTGACTTTTAACTTGTTTTGGTCGTAGGATAATTCCTCATATAATTTTTCTCCTGGCCGAATGCCGACCTCAATTATATCTATATCCTTGTTGGGCTCAAGACCATGTAGTCTAATCAAGTTTTTTGCAAGATCTACTATTTTTATCGGTTGTCCCATATCCAATAACAATATTTGTCCGTTTTTTGCGATGGTCCAAGAAAGTAAAACTAGAGAAACTGCTTCGGGAATTGACATAAAGTATCTAGTCATGCGTTTATCGGTGATTGTTAAAGGCAAATTTGAATTTATTTGCTTAAGGAACTTTGGAACAACACTACCAGAAGAGTTTAAAACATTACCAAATCGAACAGCACAATAACGATTATACTTTGATTTTTTGGAATACTTCTTCATCAAAAGCTCTGCTTTTCTTTTGGTTTTTCCCATTATGCTAGATGGATTAACAGCCTTGTCAGTTGATATAAGTACAAATTCGTTTATCTTATACTTGCTGGCTAGTTTTAGAATATTCCTCGTTCCAAAATAATTAGTTTTTTCGGCCTCAGTAGGATTATCTTCCATCAAAGGAACATGTTTATAAGCTGCTGCATGAATTATTACATCAATTGAGTTGGGCTTAATTATTTCTTCCAACCTTTTTCCGTCACGAATGTTACCAATAAAAGCAGTAATTTTGGGTCGCGATGATATATTGTGAGTAACAGATTTTAATTCCTCGAGTAAATTGAAAACACCTTCTTCCCAAGCATCTACTATCACTAAATTTTTGGCTTTTGAATCATAAAGTTGTCTCACTATTTCACTACCAATTGATCCAGCACCTCCAGTGATTAGAAAAGTTTTTCCTTCTGTTTTTTTTAGAATAAGTTCTTGGTTGGCTTTGACTAAAGGTCTACCAATCAAATCTGAAAGATCAATATCTCTAACATAAGACATATCAACTCTTCCTAAAATTACGGAAGAAATACTTGGTAATATTTTCTTTGGGAAGTTTGGAGGAAGTAGTTCTGATACTCTGGTTACGATACCTTTATTAACAGAAGGAGTAGAAATTAGTACTTGTGAAATTTGCTCCGTTTTAACGATTTTGGGTAAATCACTAATTTTTCCCTTAACAACTATTGATTCGATTGTTGTATTTTGTTTAGTTTCATCATCGTCTACAAAAGCCACAACTTTTATATCCTTGCGCCCCGAGTTCTTTATTTGTCTGACCACCTCTTGACCGGCAATTCCAGCACCAATAATTAATAACCTATGTTTAATCATTTAAAAATTTCCTGATACTTTCTTCCAGAGTAATTTTTGGTTTCCAAGATAATAATTTGCTCGCTTTGGTACAGTTACCCACTGATAAGCTATAGTTTTTCTGGGTTTCAGTTACTATATACTCAACTTTTAGTATTTTTGCAAATAATTTTACCAATTCTCCCAATGAAACACCTTTACCAGAACAGAGGTTTATATTTTCAAAAACTGTAACTGGTCTATAATTGAGTGACGCAACAATTCCAGCAAACAGATCGTCGATGTGAAGAAAATCACGTACATTATGACTATTGCTAATTACAATGTTCTTAGGGACTTTAATCTGCTTAAATTGTCTCTCTAGACTTTCAAATATTGGTAAGGATAGTTTTTCGCTTGAATTAGTAATTGCCCTTCGGTGTCCAATAACATTAAAAACCCTTAAATTCAATGCAGCAACCGAAGTTTGAGAGGCAAATTCTTGGATAAGTTTTGATTGCTCAAGTTTAGTTTGACCATAATAATCAATTGGATTGGCAGGCGAATTTTCATCTATTATAGTGCTGCTAGTTCCGTATTCAGCGGCTGACCCTACATTGATAAATAAATTAAGTAATTTATTTTTTAAGACCTGATCTAAGAGATTTCTGGTTCCAATCACATTAGCCTGGTACAAATCCCTATCTGTAGGATTTTTACCATTAGGAAGGATTGAATTAGGTGTCAAACCTCCAAAATGAACAACCTGATCGAAATTTCCTATTTGGTTTGGTTTTACTCGATCGTATGTTTCAAACGGAATATTTGTTTCTTTTAGCAAAGATGTAAAACTTGAACCTAAAAAACCATTTGAACCAGTCACTAGTAGCTTCATAAGAGGTAAATTATACACTAACTTCTGACACTAATTTATTACAAAAGTAAGGTATATTATATACTGAATGATTAGTAAGGATCCTTAATTGAGAAATTATGAAAACAGCCATCAAAAAAATACTACCAAAGAATACTTTTAATTGGCTAAGGAGTCTATATTTAGGTATTCACCAGAAGTTATCTCTACCTCGAGGTTCAGTACTGAAAAAGCTTTTCTACAAATACTATTCGACCTCTGTATTTACAAAAAGAGCAATTAGTAGGCAAAAGGCAAAAAAAATTGTCTATCTTATTCCAGCAACTACTATTACTGGCGGCATAGCAGTAGTTTGCCAACATGTTAATAGGTTAGTAAAACTAGGGTTTGAGGTATCTATTGTTAGTAAAGACAATAAGCAGCAAATAGATTGGTTTCCGGATTTTGGCGGTAAAATTTTCCCATACTCTGATAATGTTTGGAGAAGTAACATCGATATTTTGATAGCTACTTCTTGGGATACTGCCTTTGATCTAATGAGAATAAAATCTAAACGCAAAATCTATTTTGTTCAATCGGACGAAAGCAGGTTTTACCCAAATGGAAGTTTCGAAAGGCTTGAAGCATGGTTAACATACAAACTTAACTATGAGTTCATGGTTGAGGCTAAATGGATCAAGGACTGGTTAAAAAATAATTTTAATAAGGATTCCCATTATGTTCCAATGGGTTTGGACAAAAATATTTTTTTTAAAACAGAGCCACTTACGCCTAAGCCAAAAGATAAGTTGCGGATTTTACTAGAAGGAGCAATCAATCTTCCTTACAAGGGGATGGAAGATGCATTTGCTGTAGTGCAAAACTTAGAAAGTGAAGTGTGGTGTGTGAGTAATGCTGGAAGGCCAAGAAAGGAATGGCACTGTGATAGGTTTTTTGAAAAAGTACCTATGGAGAAGATGAGAGAAATCTATTCTAGTTGTGATGTTCTTCTGAAAATGTCTAAAGTTGAAGGGTTATTTTGCCCCCCACTAGAGATGATGGCTTGTGGTGGAGCCAATGTTGTATCCAAAGTAACTGGGTACGATGAGTATATTATTGATGGACAAAATGCTATTGTAGTTGAACCGGGGGATATTGTTTCTGCTAGAAACGCAATTAATTCGTTAATGCTAGATAAAGTAAAATTAACAAAACTTATTGAAAATGGTACAAAAACTGCTAAAGATTGGAGTTGGGAGAATACGGTTGAAGAGTTAAAATTTTTTTACAACCTTTAAGAAGATTAACTTATCTATAAAGAAATGTAACCCCAAGAAAAATTAGGATAATACCGATAATTTTATTTGTTGTTATAGGTTCGTTAACAAACAAAAAACTAAATAAAACTATTATTGCATAGGTAACTGCTAGTGAGGGGTAGGCAACTGAAAGTGGAAATTTTTGTAAAACAAACAACCAGATAATAGCTGATATTCCATAAAACACAAAACCAGAGAAAACCAAAGGCGAAAAAATTGTTTTTAGAATAGATGGTATGTTTGGCTCAAGGCTGGATGCTAAGACCCCGCGTTTTAGGAGTAGTTGACCAGTAATTCCAAGACTCATTGACATTAGTAAAAGAAAGAACTTCATATTTATTTCGATCTGTTAAATTAAGTCTAAGTAATATTTAAATACTAATCAAGGCTTTTTCTCTGAAATGTTAGGTTGTGTTAAAATGCTTTCATGAAAGGTGCAATTTTAGCTGGTGGTAAGGGTAGCCGACTTTATCCACTGACATACGCAACTAACAAACATTTACTTCCGGTTTTTGACAAACCGATGATTTATTATCCAATTCAGACTTTGGTTAGTGCTGGAATTACCGAAATTATTATTGTTACAGGTGGGCCTCATGCTGGTGATTTTCTTCACGTGCTAAAAAACGGGGAAGATTTTGGAGTTGATCACATCGAGTATGCTTATCAAGAAGCAGAAGGTGGTATTGCTGAGGCGTTGAAGCTTTGTGAAGACTTTGTTGGAAAGGACAGTGTAACTGTAATATTAGGAGACAACTGTACTGATGCTGATATAAAAGACGAGGTAAAAAGATTTTCTAAAGGCTCAGTAGTTTTTTTGAAAGAAGTTCCAGATCCCCAAAGGTTTGGAGTTCCAGTTTTTGATAAAGTGGACAAATCGAGAATTGTTAGAATAGACGAGAAACCAAAATCTCCGACTAATAACTATGCTGTCACGGGACTCTATATTTATGACAACAAGGTTTTTGATTACATTAAGATGAACAAACCCTCTGATCGGGGGGAACTTGAAATAACAGACGTTAACAACCGCTACATTAATGACGGAAAAATGAGTTGGTCAGAGCTTCAAGGGTTTTGGAGTGACGCAGGAACTTTTGAGAGTCTTTATCGAACAAATGTTTTTTGGACAAAAAAGAAACTTGGACAAGATCAAGAAAAGAAACTTACAAACTTTTAAAAAAATTATTTGGAGGAAAAATGGTAGATAAAGTCTCAGAAGAAATCGCAAAAAAAGTTATAACCAAGGATCACTCCAGCAAGGAAAATGGCTTTCTTATAGAAATGTTTAAGAGTGAGGATGGTAGCAAGACTGAAGTTTACTTGTCGGCTGCAATCACACAAGCTTTTAAGGGTTATCATCTTCACAGAGTGCGAGCAGCTCGGTATGTGTGTGTCAAAGGCAGAATGCGAATAATCCTTTATCTACCTGAGGAAATTAATGGAAAAACGAAGTGGGTCCGGGAAGAGCATATTTTAGATGCAAATGAACCAAAACGACTTTTTATTCCCAAAAATATAGCCACGGGACTAGAGAATATCGGAAATGAGGAAGGCTGGCTTATTAATTACCCAGATCCTGCTTATGACCCAGATTTGAAAGATGAGCAGGTTGAATACACCCAAAAAGAGCTTGAACAGGGGATAGTAAAATAATTAGAAGAAACTTAAGCACGATATGAATCAGAATTTATGAAAATTGCTGTAACTGGAGGAGCAGGATTTATTGGTTCTGCTTTTGTACGCCATTGGGTAAAAAATCATCCCCAAGATCAACTTATTAATATAGATAAGCTAACTTACGCGGGTAATTTAGAAAATCTTAAAGAAGTTGAAAAAAACCAAAATTATAAATTTCTAAAGGCGGATATTGCAGACACACAAGCAATGCTGAAGGCATTGGACAAAGTCGATACTTTAATAAACTTTGCTGCGGAGTCTCACGTCGATCGATCGATTACTGACCCGAATCCATTCATTGAAACAAACATCAAGGGAACTGCAGTGCTTCTGGAAGCAGCTAGAGAAAATAAGGTAAAAAAAATCGTTCATTTTTCAACTGATGAAGTTTTTGGAGCACTAAGTTTAGATTCAAAAAAAAAGTTTAATGCAACTACAGCTCACAATCCACGCAGTCCTTACGCTGCCTCAAAGGCAGCAGCAGAGGATATTGCCAGAGCCTACGCAAATACTTACGACTTACCATTGATAATACTCAATGTTTCAAATAACTATGGTCCTTTCCATTTCCCAGAAAAATTGATCCCACTGGCGATAACAAACGCGATGGAAGATAAAGAAATACCAGTTTATGGAGATGGCCTTTCTGTTAGAGAATGGACTCATGTAGAAGATACTGCTCTGGCTACTGAGGTTGCTATTGCAAAAGGGGTTATTGGAGAGACTTATTTGATTGGGACCGAAGAGGAATTGCCAAATATTCAAGTACTCAAAAAAATCTTAAAAATTTTGAACAAGCCCGAATCACTTTTGAAAACAGTCAAGGACCGCCTAGGACATGATCGTCGTTACGCTCTGGATAGTTCGAAGGCTCGAAAAGAGCTTGGCTGGAGTCAAAAGTATGACTTCGATAAAGGTTTGGCAATGACGGTTGAGTGGTTTAAAAACAACACTGATTGGTGGAAGAGAGTAAAGAGTGGGTCTTATCAAGATTATTACAAACAGCAGTATGAGGTGAGTCAAGAGTGAAAAAAGTATTAATCACTGGTGCCAATGGTCAGTTGGGTCTGGAGTTGGTCGAGGTTTTTGAAGCTGAATGGGAAGTTATAGCGACCGATACTCATAACTTAGACATTACAAATAGAGAGCAGATCGAAAAGGTTTTTGCAAATACAAAACCTGATCTGATAATTCATTGCGCTGCTTGGACTGACGTTGAGGGGTGTGCGGAAAATCCAGAAAAGGCAATGTTTATAAATGGCGAGGGTACCAAAAATTTGGCCCAAGCAAGTAAAGAAATAGGTGCAAAATTACTTTATATCAGTACAAACGAGGTTTTTGATGGAAAAAAGAATACTGCTTACGAAGAAACCGATAAACCAAACCCAATTAACCCTTACGCTGTTTCAAAATTAGCTGGAGAAAAGTTTGTTCAAGAAGTACTTGAGAAAGATGGAGTGGTTGTAAGAACTTCCTGGGTCTACGGACCCAAAGGTAAAAGTAATTTCCCTCTAAAAATAATAACAGCAGCGGATAAATCAGGAGAATTAAAAGTTGTAGCTGATGAAATAGCCACTCCAACCTATGCTCCAGATTTAGCGAAGGCAATTTTTGATTTGGTGAGGAAAAACCCGTCTGGTATCTACCATTTGGCAAATGAGGGGTTTTGTTCTCGTTTTGAGTGGGCAATCGAAATTTTAAAAAACTCTGGAAGAAAGAACGTAAAAGTAACCTCGATAAAATTAAAAGACTATGTTAGGCAATCAGTTCCGCCTCCAAGGTCAATTCTTGTAAATAAACGCGCCAGAAAATTAGGCGTTGGTCTGCGATCATGGAAAGAGGCCCTCAAAGAGCACTTAAATACTTAATTGGTATTTGGAAAAATAAATTTGTATAATTCCATATCAATAGAGAAGCAATGAAGATTTTCTACAGATTAATTGAGCTTGTAAATAAGTCGATCCTAGCTTTAAAAGATAAAGGCGTAGGTTTTTTTATTAAAAAAGTGAGGGTTTTTTTAACAAAAGATCTATTTGGTAGAAATTTTAGTCTAATTATTTCAAGAGGATCTTATTCGTTTTTATGGCGTAAAGTTTTTGAAACTTACAAAACAAAAGGACTAATTATATTTATTTTTCGATTAATCTCTGTAGTTTTATTTGGATGGATTGTTTTTTTCATTACTCCTAAGATAATTGATTTCATTCCGGACAAAAAAATAATTAGTTGGTATAAACAAAATAAGCGTAAAGTTTCGATAATTATTCCTACATATAATGATTTTGAATTAACCAAAAACTGTGTGAAAAGTATTCTTGAAACATCAAATAAATCAGATGTAGAAATAATTGTAGTTGACGACGGTTCGAGGACAGAGTTTGTGAGCAAACTAAAAGACCTACCCGTCAAACTTGTACTTAGTGAGAAAAATGAAGGTTTTGCAAAGACCATAAATAAAGGTTTAAAACAATCTGAAAAGAATGATGTCATATTGCTCAATAATGACACGGTTGTAAAACAAGGTTGGTTAGAGGGATTACAATTTTGGGCCTACTCCGAACCTACAATTGGAATAGTAGGTCCGAAACTGCTTTATCCGGATCAAACTATTCAGTGGGTAGGTACTTTTAGAAACAAGTCGGAAGCAGATTGGTTTGATCATTATTACCGTTTTCAGGCAGGAGATTTTGGACCCTCAAATTTTTCTTACCCCATCTTGTCAGCTACCGGAGCATGTATGTATATCAAAAAAGAAGTGCTGGATAGTATTGGTTTACTTGATGAGAATTTTGCTATGGCATTTGAGGATGTTGATTTTTCTCTTCGTGCTTGGCAGACAGGGTTTAAAGTGGTTTATTGTCCAAAGTCTATTGTTGTCCATCTTGAGTCAAAAACGAGAGGTAAGAAGCAAGGAGAAAGAGAGATGAGATCCAAAGACTATTTTTGGGAAAAATGGAGAGACTTTTTTGATAAAAGAAATATTTTAACTAATGAAGGTAAATTACGAATTATTTATGTCACTTTAGATAATGGAGTTGGTGGTGGTCCAAGGGTGATTTTTGAGCATCTTAATAGATTAAAAATACTTGGTCATCAGGTAGAGCTTTATTCGCTGGATGATGGCCCAGATTGGTTCAAACTTGATGTTCCAATAAAAACTTTTAAAAGTTTCGAATCTTTGCTAGCAGATTTGAAGGCTGTTGAGGCGATCAAAGTTGCTACTTGGTGGGAAACAGCCCAGGTAGTTTGGGAATCTAGTATTTTAAAAGGAATCCCTTTATTCTTGGTTCAAGACGTTGAGAGTTCGTATTACAAAGGGGACAGTGATTACCAAAGCAAAGTATTATCAAACTATCGTCAAGAGTTTAATTATCTTACGGTTTCAGATTGGGATAGGGAGCAGTTGAACAAGGAGGGGATAAGCGCAAAAGTAGTGAATCCTGGAATTTCAGAAATTTTTAAAGTTACAAACACAGAAAGACAAAAAAATCAGTTACTTGCTTTGGGGAGAAGTCTTAACTTGAAAAATTTTAATCTTACTGAGAAAGCCTGGAGATTGATGACTCCAAGGCCAAAATTGAAACTTTTTGGTACAGAACCAAGGCTCGGAAAGCTTTTAGGAGTTAATTACGAGTATAAACCAACTGACCAGAAAGTTGTTGAGCTTTATAATGAATCAGAGGTTTTTATTCAAACTTCAATTCATGAAGGATTTTGTTTACCAGTATTGGAAGCGATGGCTTGTGGTTGTGTTGTAGTTTGTACTCAAGCGGATGGAAATGATGAGTTTTGTATTGATGGGAAAAATTGCTTGATAGTCAGTAAAACAGATGTAAAAGATGTGGTTGAGAAACTAAAAATTGCTTTTGGTGATGTGAATATGAAGGAGAGCTTAATTACAGAAGGGCTAAAAACTGCTGAAAACTATCGTTGGAAGGAAAAAATTTTAGAATTAGAGGGTTTTTATAAAACCGTAGCAAGAAAATTTGGAAACAGTATATGAAAATTTCGGTAATTATAGTTACTTACAATTCTGAAAAATCAATTAGGAATTGTTTGAGTTCCGTTTTCTCCAACCAACTGGAAACTGAAGTAATTGTTGTTGATAACAATTCAAATGACAAGACTGTTGAAGTAGTTAAACAATCTCCAAAAGTTAAACTTATTCAAAATAGTGAAAACCTTGGCTTTGGTAAGGCAAATAATATTGCAGTTAAAATAGCCTCTGGGGATTTTCTTTTTTTCCTGAATCCGGATTGTGTCCTCGAAAATAATACTATTAAAAACCTCGTTTCCTATCTAGATTCCAATTCAAATGTGGCAGTTGTTGGACCAAAACTGCTTAACAGTGACAATTCAGTACAAACAGAAATAACCAGATTCCCAAACCTACTTAGTGAAAGTTTTACTTTGTTGAGACTGCATCGGGTTGGTTTTCTGAAGAATTTTGTGTACCCGAAGCTTGATTACGAGAAAACACAGGAAGTTGAGCACCTAATGGGAGCTGCCTTGCTGATCCGTCGGGAAATTTTTGAAGAAGTAGGCGGTTTTGATGAAAAATTTTTCCTTTGGTTCGAAGAAACAGACCTTTTAAAACGAATTAAAGATTTGGGTTACAAAATAATTTATTATACTGAAGCTAGAGTAAACCATTTGATTGGTCAAAGTACAAAACAGCTAAATTTTATCCATAAGCAAACAATTTGGAACAAAAGCCTTTTGCATTACTTTAAAAAACACCAAAATTGGGTTACAATTTTGGTGTTACTACCTTTCGTGGTTCTTAGCTACCCTGCTGCTCTGGTTTCTTATTTAGTTAAAAAAATAGATCGCTAATTAAGTATTTATAAAAAATAAAACAAGGGTTGCGCGCTCTGTAAAGAGGAATTTATAAAATGCGTATTGGTATTGACGCTCGATTTTATGGACCAGAAGGAACTGGAATCGGACGGTATCTCCAAAACTTATTAAAAAATCTTGAAAAATTAGATGATAATAACGAGTATTTCGTGTTCCTAAAAAATAGTAATTTTCACCTTTATACTCCAACAGCCAAAAACTTTCAAAAATTTACAGCTGACGCTCATTGGTACTCGCTGAAAGAGCAGCTCATTATGCCAGCAGCCTTAAATTCAAAGAAACTTGATTTGGTACATTTTCCACATTTCAATATCCCTCTTCTTTATTCGGGGAAATTTGTGGTTACAATTCATGATTTGACAAAAACAAGCTTTGCCAAAGCTGCAAGTCGAAAGAAGATAACGCCTTTATCATTTGCTAAACAGCAAGCTTATAATTTCACAATCGCGCAAACATTAAAACGAGCAGAGAAAATTATTTCACCAAGTAATTTTGTAAAAAAGGAAATTGAGAAAATATTCAAAATTTCCGAAAGTAAAATTAATGTGATCTACGAAGCAGCTGATGATTTTTATTTGTCAACTCAATTCGTGAGTAATGGTAAGGAAAGACAAATCCTGGGGAAATACGCAATTAAGGGAGATTACATTTTGTTTATTGGAAACAGTTTTCCTTACAAGAATTTAGAAAAACTTGTTGAATCTCTGCCGAAAATAGATAAAAAAGTACAGCTTGTGTGTGTCACTAAGCGGGATTCTTGGACGGCAGACATACTAATAAAAGCAAAACAGTTAGGAGTTTTAGAGAGGATAGTAATTACTGGTTTTGTACCCGATAGTGAGCTTGTGGTTTTGTTAAAATCAGCGAAGCTATTAGCCTTCCCGTCATTGTCAGAGGGTTTTGGTTTACCTGGATTAGAGGCTATGGGTGTTGGTTGTCCTGTTGTTGCGGCAAGAGCCTCAAGCTTACCGGAGGTTTATGGCGACGCTGCAGAGTATTTTGACCCGAAATCAACGATTGATATAAGTAAGAAAATTAATCTTGTATTGACGAGTGAAACTTTGAGATCAAACTTGGCTAAAAAAGGTTTGAGTCAAGTAAAAAAATTTTCATGGAGAAAAACTGCACAAGAAACTTTAAAAATTTATCAGGATTTCGGATAAATGAAAAAACAGTTTCAGCCAAGGATTAAACTGCTTATTACTTTCCTACCAATAAGTTTACTGGTTCTAATAATAGGGTTCTTTTTAGTTTACTCAATTTATGATCAAAGTATTGTTACAAAAATTCCCCAGAAGAAAATCGAAGTAGATAAGAATGAAAAGATAAAATTTTTAGTTTTTGGAGATAGTGGTTCTGGTAGTAGCGAGCAAAAAAAATTAGCTTCACTGATGGTGAAGGAAAATCCTAAAATTGTACTTCATACTGGAGATTTGGCATATGATAGAGGTACACCAAAGGAGATCAAGGAGAAGGTCTTAGACGTTTATAAAGATTTATTTTCAAAAGCTGCTTTTTACCCAACACTAGGTAATCATGATTATTTAACTGATAATGGTCAGCCATTCGTTGATACTTTTGATCTTCCTGATAACGAGCGGTATTACTCTTTTTCTTTCGCCAGTGTTTTATTTGTTGCGCTCGATTCAAACTCACCGTTGAATGAAGTCCCCAATAAAATGCTACCTTGGTTGGAAAAGGTGCTTTCGCAAAAGTTAAGTCAAAATAAATGGGTAATAGTTTATTTCCACCACGCTCCTTATAGTAGTGGTGTTGTTCATGGGCAAGACCAAAAAGTGATCGATAAAATCATTCCAATTTTGGAAAAGCATAAGGTAGATTTTGTTTTTAATGGGCATGAGCATAACTATCAGCGAACTTGTGAAATTTATAAAAACCGCTGTGACAAAAATGGAATAGTTTATATTGTTACTGGTGGAGGGGGTCGAAGCCTGTATCCAGTGGGGGTCGCAAAATGGTTTACAAAAGTTCAAAAATCAGTTTACCATTTTTTAACTGTTGAAGCAGAGGATTGTAGAATTTTAATTAAAGCAGTTGATTTAACTGGCTCAGTTTTTGATAAAGTTACAAAAGATAAATGTTAACGAGGAATATGAAATTTTTTAAAAAGGTTTTTGTTGCGGTTTTAATAGTTGGAGGGTTACTGAGTTTTTTTAAAGAATTTTACTGGGAAGAATTCTCTAATGTTAATATAATCGAACTCTCAACCGAGAAAGTAAGGGAAAGTCAGATTTTGGCAACTTCATCAGCTATCAATCTTGCTAGAGAAGTTGCTAGCATCAGCGCCAGGCAAAAATTGGAGATAAAAACTGAAAATGATTTTGTTGTTCATGTGCCAGTGTTGATGTACCACTATGTGCGAGATGCTGTTCCTCCAACTGAGGAGTTAAGTTATCACCTTTCAGTCAAAGTGGCAGAACTGGATCGTCAGTTCGAATATTTATCAAAAAATGGCTTTCAGACGATCAGTCTGAATGATCTTTACGAAAGTTTGGTAAACCGTACACCATTACCGCCAAAAAGTGTAATTATTACCTTTGATGACGGATATAGAGACTTTTATCAAAATGCCTTTCCAATAATTAAGAAGTACAACCTAAGGGTAGTAAGTTTTTATGTCGGTAACTACACTAATTACCCGAATTATATGAGCTGGTCAATGTTGAAGGAAATTCACAACTCTGGTTTGGTTGATGTACAGAGTCATACATTGTCACATTTTTTACTAACAAAAATTTCTCCGGATGAGCGAAGGAGAGAAATTTTTGAAAGCAAAAGGCTACTAGAGGAAGGTTTAGGGAAGAAGATAAATTATTTGGCTTATCCTTACGGAGATTATAACGAGGAGGTTGTTAATTTAGCCAGAGAAGCTGGTTACCGTTTGGCGTTTAGTACCAGACCAGGAAACACTCTAACTTCAAGCGAGCAGCTATTCCTCAACAGAGTGGTTGTTAGTGGTTTTGATACTCTGGAAACTTTTAAAGCAAAATTATCCAAATAAAGAGCGTTTTGCTGATTGTTTAGTAAAACGCGGTGTAGATTTTTTTCTGAACAACAAGTAATATATTGTAAATTATGAAAAACATAAAACTATCTGTACTACTTTATATTGGATTTCTATTACTTTTATTTGCTAGACCAGCATTTGCTTACCTAGATCCTGGGACAGGAAGTTTCGTATTTCAGTTTCTGATAGCTGGTTTAGTCGGTGCACTTTTTCTCATTAAAAGTTTCTGGAGAAACTTAAGCGTATTTTTTACAAAGCCTTTCAAAAAGGTAACGACTAACACTGCCAAATCTAAAAACAAAACTAATGGTTCGAGGTCATAAATCTAACGCTTCTTTCAGAGATCCAGACGGTTTTCTTTTTGAGGTTGAAGAAACCATTTTTAGACAAGTAAACCTTTCATATAAAGAAAATTTTGATTTATTGATGGAGTCTGGTCTTTATACCAGATTGGTTAAGGAAAAACTCTTGATACCTCATTCTGAAGTTAACAATTCCCAAAAATATTCTGATTCAGCTTATAAAGTAATTAAACCTCTGAGAATACCTTTTATTTCGTACCCATATGAATGGTCATTTAGTCAGCTAAAAGACGCTGCATTTTTAACTCTGCAAATTGAGAGGGTTGCACTTGAGTTTGGTATGTCTTTGAAAGACGCTAGTGCTTTTAACGTCCAATTTTTGGAAGGAAAGCCAATTTTTATAGATACCTTATCATTTGAAAAATATAAGCAGGATCGTCCTTGGGTTGCCTACAAGCAGTTTTGCCAGCATTTCTTAGGACCACTAGCTCTGATGAGTAAGAAGGATATCTATCTAAACAAACTCTCAACGGTTTTCCTAGATGGAACCCCACTCAAACTAGTAAGTACACTACTTCCTTGGAAAACTAGATTAAACCTTGGACTCTTAGTTCATATTCACCTACATGCTTCGATGCAAGAGAAATATTCAGGCAAAGGAGTCAAAAAAGTCGGTAAGTTTAGCAAACAATCTTTTCTAGGACTTTTAGATAATCTAGAAAGTACTGTAAAAGGTTTGAGTTGGACTCCAAAGGGAACAGAATGGGGTGATTATTACTCAAATACAAATTACAAAAGAACAGCTTTTAAGCAAAAAGCGGCTTTAATCGAAAAATATTTAACTAAAAGCAAACCAAAATTTGTTTGGGATCTGGGAGCTAATACTGGTGAATTTAGCCGAATCGCCTCAAAAAAAGGGATTGAAACAATCGCCTCCGACATAGATCCAGCTGCAGTTGAGTTGAACTATAGAATAGTTAAAGAAAAAAGCGAAAAAAATATTTTGCCTTTACAGATAGATTTAGTAAATCCTAGCCCCGGTTTGGGGTGGAGAAATTTGGAAAGAGATCCGTTTAGTGGCAGGGGATTAGTTGATTGTATTTTAGCTCTTGCTCTCATACATCACCTTACAATTTCAAATAACATACCACTTGAACTACAAGCAGAATTTTTTTCCTCTTTGAGTAAGTATTTGATAATTGAATTTGTTCCTAAGCAGGATTCACAGGTTCAGAAACTATTGTCAACAAGGACAGATATCTTCCAAAACTACACTGAGGAAGGTTTTGAAAAAGCTTTTACGCAGTTCTATAAAATAATTGATTCAACTAAAATCAAAGGTAGTCAGCGAAGTATTTATTTGTTAGAAAGTTTAAATGCACCAAACTTTTAATAAATTTAAAGAACTATTTAGTACGCCTTTGCATCCGTTTCTTTTTGTCCTATTCCCAATTCTCTTTACTTTCCGTAAAAATATGGACTACCTTCCATTATCGATTATCCTCTTACCCATAATTTTGTCTTTTGTTGTCGTTATAATTTTAATTTTAGGATCGTATTATTTTTTCAAAGATTTTCGTAAATCTGCAATTTCAGCCACAATTTTGTCACTCTTTTTTACAAGTTATCAGACAATCGATGAAATTTTGAGTAAGATTAACTTTATCTTAGAACCTTTAAAAATACCGCACGCTGGCGTTATTTTTGGAGTTTGGGCTTTAGTTATTTACTTGAGTTTTTATCGGTTAAAGAGGGTAAAAAACAATATTAATATATTTACCCAAATGTTCACTTTAATGACTTTAGTACTATTAATTTCCCCTTTGTTTTCAATAATTGAATTTCAAGTAAATAACTTTGGTCAGCAAAGACAAGTAATAAAGATAGCTTCAGAAGAAAAAAAACTAACAGACTCTTTAAAGAAGTCTGTTGGAGAAAAACCAGATATTTATTACTTTATCTTTGATCGCTACGCCGGGAAACCTACTATCGAAGGTTTGTACAAATACAATAACAATGGGTTTTACGATTTTTTAACTTCTCAGGGGTTCTTTGTAGCTTCAAAGGCAACTTCAAATTATCCTAAAACACTTCATTCGTTGATCTCGTCTTTAAATATGTCTTATCTGAATTTTGAAGATAAAAAATTGAATTCTGCCGGGTTTGGTAACGAAAACCTCACTCATAATTTGGTTGAGACTAATAAAGTGCTTTTAAATCTTAAAGAAAGAGGCTATAAATTTTTTAATGTTGGCCCCTGGTGGCCAGTGACTCATACTAACAAAAACGCAGATAAGAATTACTTATCCAATAAAGTTGAAGTGAGATTGGAGGAGTATTATAGGGCTTTGATCCAACATACGGTTTTAATACCTATAGTTCGTTGGTTCTCACCTGAAGCAGCTGCAAATTTGTACCATTTTGCTAATCACCGTGAAACCGTGAATTATGAATTCTCAATTTTTAGTGAAATTATAAAGGAATCTGGACCAAAGTTTATTTTCACCCATATCCTCGCTCCTCATGAACCTTATGTGTTTGATGAAAATTGCAAAAATATCCAAGAAGGTATTCAAAAACCGCAAGTAGAGCTTTACACCGACCAGCTTCAATGTACAAATAAAAAAATAGAAAAGTTAATAAAAACATTAATGTCCAACAAAAACGGTAAACCAGTGATTGTTCTTCAAGCAGACGAAGGTCCACATCCAATGCTTTTTCCTAGAGGCGGTAGTTGGGAAAAAGCTAGCCAAGAAACATTAAAAGAAAAATTCCCTATTCTATCCGCTTATTACTTCCCTGATAAAGATTATTCGAAGTTATATCCAGAAATAACTCCAGTAAATTCTTTTAGAGTTGTCTTGAATAAATATTTCGGAGCTAGCCTGAATCTTTTACCAGACAAAAATTACATATACCCTGATGAACAAAATCTCTACAAGTTTACAGATGTTACGAAACTTTTGAAATAAACAATAAATCCGTTTAGAAACTACTTTTAGGTTTAATAATGCTATAATTACAGCCATGTCTGATTCAAAAGAACTAAAGGTAGCAATTGTTCACGATTATTTCAATCAATACGGAGGTGGCGAACGGGTAGCAGAAGCGTTAGCAGAAATTTGGCCGAACGCTTATGTTTACACAAGCATTTATGATCAAAAATTGATGAAAAATTGGCTCAAAATCGATCCTAAGAGAATCAAAACCAATTTTATTAGTAAGCTACCTTTTGCAAATTATCTTTCAAAACACTATTTTTTCCTTTACCCAGTAGCTTTTAGATTGCAAAATCTTGGTAATCCTAATCTAATTATAAGTTCGTCTTCATACGCAGCTAAATTTATAAAAAAACCAAAAGGCTCGATTCATATTTGTTATCTACATACAGTTCCAAGGTTTCTTTGGGGTTATGATACTGAACTTTCTCGTTACTACAGACATGGTTTTGATCGTTATTTGGAATTTTTTTATAAAATATTAGTTCCCCCAATAAAATCATTACTGCGTCGTTGGGATTACAATATTGCCCAAAATATTGATTACTTTCTTGTTAATTCAAAAGAAGTTGAGGCTAGATTGAAGAAGCATTACAATCGAACCGGAACTGTTATTTATCCTCCTGTTGATACAAAGAGGTTTGAAAATACCAAACAAAATCCAAAATCAGAGAAGTATTATTTGGTTGTTTCAAGGTTGGGTGGTTATAAAAAAATTGATGTTGTTGTTAAGGCTTTTAACAAAATTAAAGATAAACTAATAATTGTTGGAGATGGACCACAGCTTACCTATCTCAAAGAAATCGCACAATCCAACGTCAATCTTTTAGGTAGAGTTAACGATGAAAAAGTTAAAGAGTTACTAATCAACTGTAGAGCGCTAATTTTCCCCACATTGGAGGATTTTGGTATAGTCCCAGTCGAGGCTATGGCAGCGGGAAAGCCCGTATTAGCTTATAAGAGTGGAGGAGCATTGGAAACAATAATCGAAGGTAAGACTGGGGTGTTCTTTGACGAACAAACCCCAGAGTCTATAATAGAAGCACTTAAGAATCTCGATTCAAGTCAAATCAAACCTCAGGATTGTATTGAGCAGGCGGAAAAGTTTTCAAAGGAGGTGTTTCGAACAAAAATGAAAGACTTTGTATCTCAAGTTTATGAAAGGTCAATAAAATGAAAATAAGAACCTTTTCGCTAACGCTTAAAGAACCGTTCATTCCCAAAACTATTAGTTATTATAGAAAGGTAGGTTGTTTGTGAAAGTTGTAATCTTTTCTGGTGGATCTGGGACTAGAATGTGGCCCTTGAGTCGAAAAGCTATGCCCAAACAATTTCAAAAATTAGTAGGGGAAACTTCGATGTTTCAGCAAATGGTTGAAATGGTACTCTCAGGTTTTTCAAAGACAGATGTTTTTATTCTAACTGGTAAAGATTTTGTTGATATTGTAAAAAAACAAGTTCCTGATATTCCAGCAGAAAACATTATTGGTGAACCTGAGATGAGAGATACCCTGGCAGCAGTTAGCTTTGCAGCTGCTTATCTAGAGAAAAAATTTCCTGGTGAAACTATGGCTGCTATATGGGGGGCTGATCATATTGTTAGGGAAAAGGAAACTTTTATCAAAGCTTTAAAAGCGGCTGAAAAATTGGCAAACGAGGAGAACGTGATTGCCAAAGTTGATGTACGCCCAACTTTTCCAAGTGTTCATCTAGGGTATTTGGAAATTGGAGGTAAAGTAAGAGAGGTTGATGGTTTCGAAGTTTACGAATTTCGTCGTCATATTGAGAAACCTGATCACGCTACAGCGGAAAGGTTTTTGGAAGAGGGTAACTATCTTTGGAATACTGGTTATTTTGTTTGGAGATTAAGTAAGTTTATGGAGGTACTCGAAAAACACAGTATTGAAGCTTTTACCGCATTAAAGAAAATTCAAGAAGCAGTTGGTAACTCTTCAGAAAAAAAGATTATTGAACAAGAGTATTCCAAAATTCCAAAGATGATGATCGATCATGCGCTATTTGAAAAACTTGAAAAAGCGGATCAATTGGAAATTCCAGCTGTGTTGGGTTGGACTGATGTTGGGGCTTGGAATGTTTTGAAGGATGAATTAGCGGAGACTTTGGAGCAAAATGTTGTAAAAGGACAGCATATCGATATTGACTCAGTTGATTGTTTAATATTCCAAACCCATGAAAATAAATTAGTCGCTACTGTTGGTTTGGAAAGTATGATTATTGTCGATACTCCGGATGCACTTTTGATTTGTCCAAAGTCACGGTCTCAGGATGTGAAGAAAATTGTTCAAAAGTTGAAAGACAATAAAACCGAAAAGTATCTGTGATATAATTTGAACTAGAATATCTAGGGCAAAGGTGGGCAACCTTTGCCTATTTTGTCAAAGGCAGGCGAAACATTGGTTCCACTTACGAACTATGGTTTATTTTTTTCTAAAACGGGTAATTGATCTTGTTGGAGCAATTTTAGGTTTAATTATTCTTTTACCAATTATGATTTTAGCTGCCCTTGCAATCAAACTTACCTCAGAAGGACCGATTTTGGTCGAAAATTCTAATCGTGTTGGTCAAAAGGGTAAGACTTTCAGGATGTATAAGTTTCGTTCAATGTTGAAGGATTCTCACAAATTACTTCGAACTGATCCAAAATACAAAGAACTTTTGGAAAAATACAAACAAAACAACTTTAAGCTTGATAAAGATCCCAGGATTACTAAAGTTGGGTCGTTTTTGCGAAAAACTAGTATTGATGAGCTACCTCAATTAATTAATGTTTTGAGAAATGAAATGAGCCTGATTGGACCAAGAGCCTATTATCCCGATGAACTTTCTGAACAAACCAAGAAATTTCCTAATTGTAAACAACTGGTTGAATCATCTCTCACGGTAAAACCAGGAGTTACAGGACTTTGGCAAGTTTCTGGTAGAAGCAGCATCGGCTTTGAGGAAAGAATAAAAATGGATGCAGATTACGCTAGAGCAAAATCACTGTGGCTTGATTTAAAAATTATGCTCAAAACCCCGTTTGCCGTTTGGCGAGGGGAAGGAGTCTAAAAATGGCAATTACTTATATTGATGCGAGTGCCAGAGAAATTAAAGTCGAAGGTAAACCGAGTAAAGGCCGTTTTAAATTGTTCTTTAAAACACTACTAATTTCCTTTGCCTTTGCAGTGGTCACTGTGATTGTCCTATCGCTTATTCTGGGGGTGGTAGTTTATCCAAAAGCGAAGTCAGTAATGGCTAGAATTGATTCCACTTATGCGCAGGCAAAAAAACTGGAAATAGCTCTATCGGAAACCAAAGATTTAAAGCAAGCAGAAACCGAATTAATTTCTCTAAAAAAAGAGTTAAGTCTTACTAAAACCGAATACAACAAACTTTCTTTTCTTAAGTTTATTCCAGTAGCGGCTAGCTATTATTCCGATGGTAGTCATTTTCTTAACGCTGCAGAGATTGGGATAGATTTAGGCGATAAAAGTTTATTAGCGTTTGAACCATTTTCGGCAATTTTAGGATTTAAGACCAACGAAAAGGAAGTAACAGCTGAAGAAAAAGCACAGAAAATAGTTAAAGAGGTAATACCACAAATAATCCCGTTGGTTGAAGATATTGAAATTGGGGTAAACAAAATTAAGTTAGAAATGGATAAAGTAAACCCAAGTCGATACCCGTCAAGTATGGAAGTAAAAGGTGTAAGGGTTAAAGAAACTTTGAACGTAACAAAAGATTATTTAGAAAAACTTAGCAAGTTTATTCCCGAGACAAAGCCAATTTTGCAAGTTGCCCCCGAACTAGCCGGAGAACCCACTGCAAAAACTTATTTAATATTATTGCAAAACGACAAAGAGCTTAGAGCTACAGGAGGTTTTATCACAGCCTATGCTTTGATAAAAATGAAAGGTGGGAAAATTGTTGAGACGGAAAGTGATGATATCTATAAACTTGATCTGAAATATCGGGATACTGAAAAAGCTCCTGAAGCAATAAAAAAATATATTGGGTGGACTCTTTTACCCATTCGTGATTCTAATATTTCTCCCGACTATAAAATATCCGCGGAGAAATTTGAAGCGATGTATAACACGATCCCAAAAATGCCTAAAGTTGATGGAGTTTTTGCTCTAGACACAGAGTTTGTGAAAAGTATTTTAGAAGTCAGTGGTCCGATAAGGACAAAAAAGACAAGAGAGGTGTGGTCGGCAGAGAAAAACAAGCTAGGAATTCCAGATGTAATTTATAAATTAGAGCTTTACGCAGAAAAAATAAATAAACATAGTAATGATAGAAAAGGATTTATGGGTGAGCTGATGGATACATTAATAGACAAGGTGTTGAGCGCAAAGCCGGATAAAATGAAGGACTATATTGAAGCATTTATTGATACTGCAAATCGAAAGCATATTCTTTTTTATTTCCATAACGATTTTGCACAAAAATTAGCGGAAAAATACAATTATGCTGGTAGAATTAAGGATTATGAGGGAGATTATTTTCATTTAAATAATTCAAATTTTGGAGGTTTGAAGGGAAATCTTTATATCAAGCAAAAAGTAGTTCAAGATATTAAAATCGATTCCGAAGGTAAGGTTACCAAAAATGTAGATGTGACTTTAACAAACCCAGTGAAAGCGGATGGATGGTTGGTTTCGATTTATCTAAACTGGATGAGGTTATTTGTCCCAGAGGGATCAACTCTAGTTAGTAAGAAAGTATTTAAGGATTTTACAAGCGGAGAGGAGTTAGATAAGGAGGTTTATCGAGGGTTTGGACCAACTTATCCAAAAAGTTCTTCAACATCTAATTTTACATATCAACTACCTTTTAAAGTTAAAGTAGGTGAAAAGTATAAAATGTTGATTCAGAAGCAACCAGGGGTAAATGAAATTGAAATGATCATTAAGATAAACGGAGTGAAAAAAGAAGAATTTAAGCTAACAACCGACAAAGAGCTTAGCATTGATATCTAAATATACTAAAATATAATTATGAATTCTTTTAGCGCTGAAGGAGTGATACTAAAAAGAAGAAATTTAGGTGAAGCTGATAAACTAGTTACGGTTTTTACAAGAAGTAGGGGAAAAATAAAAACTCTAGCCAAAGGTGTTAGAAAGGTAAATTCTCGTAGAGCTGGAAGCCTGGAAATTCTCAATCATGTCAAAATATTTCTCCATGAGACAAAAAGTTGGCCAATCTTGACTGAAGTAGAAACAAAGGGAAATTTTAATAATATCAAAGAGGATTTATCCAAATTGAGTTTGACATATTTGCTCTTTGAATTAGTAGATCAATTTTTGACAGAAGAGCAAGAAAGCCCATTTGTATTTGACTTGTTAGTTTCAACTCTTGTTGCAATTGATAATAGTCCAAGTTTGGAAAAAGCTAAAGTTTTTGCGACCAATTTTCAATTAAAGTTTCTTAGCCAAGTAGGTTATTTACCGCAACTTCAAAATTGTGTAGTTTGTGATCAACAGATTCAACCCGAAACAAATTTTCTAGCACCCTATTTGGGAGGGTTGGTAGATAAGACTTGTAGTCGAGAAGTTTTACTCTCACGTTCGCTGAGTTTAGAAGCAATCAAAACTTTAAGATTCTTGATAAAAACTCCGTTCGAAGAAATCTATAAACTTAGTTTGGAAAAGAAACTTTTAAAGGAATTATTTGATGTGCTGAATTTTTACACCGTATTCTTTCTAGAAAAAGATCTCAATTCACCTCGATTTACTTTGGCGGTGGAAAAACTTTATCATTAGAATGCTGTTTCGAATATCCAATTACTATAAAAACCTAATCTGGGGTAATAGAAGATGGTTTTTTATTGTATCTGGAATGTTTTTCGCAAGTGCGGTTGTGGGGGTGTTAACTTCACTTTTTATACCGAAGGTGGCTGAAGAAATTATAGGTCATTATGTTCGATCGATAAAACCTGATTTGAAAGAAGGTTGGGAATTATCAGGGTTTATTTATCAGCGAAATATCACAATTACAGTTCTTGCAAGTTTATTTTCCTTTTTCTTTGGGATAGCTGCAGTTTTTGTTACATTTATAAACGGTTTTCTGTTGGGTTTGATTTTTGGATATCCAAAAATCTATACATTAGCGAACCCACTATATTTAATAGCATTAATTATTCCTCACGGGGTTTTTGAGTATTTTGCTACCTTTTTATCATTAGCCTTTGGTTTGAGGCTAGGGATTAATTGGACATTTAAGTTTAATAAAGGCAGGAGATTTGCAATTTTTTTAATAAATTTTAGAGAATTAATTCTAGTTTTAATATTAGCTGCAGCAGTATTATTAATGGCTGCCTTGATTGAAGGATTTATGACAAAGAAAATAGCTGATTGTATCTTCTATTATTGTCATCCAAAGTTTTAATTGCAAAAAGCTCTTAATTTGGCTTATACTGCTACCTGAGTTATGGCTACAAGCGAAAAAATTCAAATAATGGAAAAAATAGTCTCACTTGCTAAAAGACGAGGTTTTGTTTTTCAAGGCAGTGAGATCTACGGAGGCTTAAATGGAACTTGGGATTTGGGACCACTTGGAACATTGTTAGCAAAAAATATTAAAGAAGAATGGTGGAAAGCTATAGTTCAAAAACGCGATGATGTACTTGGTTTAGATTCAACAATTCTTCATCACCCGAAAGTTTGGGAAGCATCAGGTCATATCAAAAATTTCACTGATCCGTTAATTGAATGTAAAAACTGTCACAGCCGTATTCGAGCTGACCATTTACCACAGGACAGCAAATGTCTAACTTGCGGGAAAAAGGATTTTACCAAAGCTAAAGACTTCAACCTGATGTTTAAGACCTCACTTGGATCAACTGAAGAAGATGCGGAAGTGGTTTATTTGAGACCCGAAACAGCTCAAGGAATTTTCATCAATTTTGACAATGTGATGCAAAGTTCTCGAGTAAAACTTCCTTTTGGTATAGCACAGATCGGAAAAGGTTTTCGTAACGAGATTACAACAGGAAATTTTCTTTTTCGAGTCCGCGAGTTTGAAATGTTGGAACTTGAATATTTTGTAAAACCAGGAACTGAGAAAAAAGCCCACGAATATTGGCAAAAGGAAAGGTTAAACTGGTTTTTAAATCTAGGAATAAAAAAAGAGAATATTAAACTGGTTCAGCTTCTTAAGGAAGATCTTGCTCACTATTCCAAGGGAACTGCGGAAATTTGGTATGATTGGCCATTCATGGGTTTTGGCGAGCTGGAGGGTATTGCTAGCCGAGGTGATTATGATCTCAAACAACACATGAAAACTTCAGGTAAAGACCTGACTTACTTTGATGAAGATGATAAGGATAAATATTTACCGTATGTGATTGAGCCATCAGTTGGTGTGGGTCGAGCATTTCTAGCTTTTCTTATTGACTCCTATACTGAAGAGGAAATTAAGGGGGAGGCACGGACAGTTCTTAAGTTTAACCCAAAATTAGCACCTATCAAAGTTTCAGTTTTACCTTTGGTGAAGGACGAGAAATTACAAATAATAGCTAAAGATATATACAAAGATCTTAAAGAAAACTGGTTTGTAACTTATGATGAGACTAGCTCAATTGGGCGTAGATATCGTCGCTCTGACGAGATCGGTACCCCGTTTTGTATTACCGTTGATTTCGATTCGTTGGAGGATAATTCCGTGACAATTCGCGAAAGGGATAGTATGAAACAAAAAAGGGTATCAGTTACGGAACTAAGTGAATATTTGCGGGTTAAGCTGAGCTAGCTAGTAGCTCTACGCTTTTTGCTATAAATTTCGTTTTGTGGGACCAGTATAGTCAACATCCTTTTCAGAAACTCTTCTTACTGGTTTTCCAGTTGTTTGCTCCTCTTGGACGTGAGCAGAAATTCCTACAACCCGGGAAATGATGAATAGACTTTTCCCCAGTCTCCAGTCAAACCCGAGTTCACTCATTAAAGCTGCAATTGCCCCGTCGATATTGAGTGGAAGCTTCTTTTCAGAAACTTTTTCAAGCTCTCTTTCTATCTCGAGACAAAGGTTCACAAATTTTCCATAAAAACCAGTATCCTGCGCAATTTTCAATAAGGATTGTGTGCGAGGGTCAACTTCATAAATTTTGTGACCAAAACCAGGGATTCTTTTTTTCTTTTCCTTAAATTCAACCACAATTTTTGAAGCATTTTTTTCAGGGGTTTCCTGAAGAAGTTTGGCAAGAGCTTCGCCAGCTCCACCGTGGGCGTCACCAATTGAAGAAATTCCTGCAGCAATTGCAGTAGAGCTTGAGACTCCATTTGAGGCAGTTAAACGGGCGATTGTAGTCGATGGGGCTTCGACCCCATGATCTAGAGAAGAAACTAAAATGGCATTCAATAATTTTTCTTCATTTTCGCTTGGCAACTCTCCTTTTAACGTCAAAAAAATGCTTTGAGTGAAATTTACTTTGTTAATTAGTTCAATCAAATTGTAACCACGGATTATAGGTTCTCCATTTTCGTCGTGCTTACTGATTTTAGTTTCAAATTTTTCGTTGTTCATGATTAGTCTGTTGCAGCAATTGCTATTACTGCTCCAATGATAGTAATAAAATTTAGAATGAGTAAGGGTATCGAAATTGCCATAAACATTGCCGAAGCCACAATAACGCCGTCTTTAAGATTACACAGCGCTAGATTTCGCGAACATTCTGGTAAATTGCCACTAAAAATAGTTTGCGCATTGGGAATAGTTACTACCAACATAATAAGAGCAGATATGGTCGTAAAAAAGATTAAAACCAAAGATAGAATAAGCAAATTGGTATTTTGAGCAAAAAAAGACAAAGAGAGTATTAAACAATACAAACCAGCTGCAACAGTGATTGCCAAAATAAGCTCCCCAGGAATGTTTGGCGAGGAGAAAAATGAAATTTGCTTAGACCAGAGGAAAAATGTTGCAGTCAAGATTCCGGTAATTAGGTAAAACCATTGAAGTACTTTTACAAAAAGTGATTTGGGTGCTATTGTTTTCGGATTCTTGAGGTTCATTTAAAAAAAACCTGCTAATTGGTCAGGAGTATTAGCAATTAAGACCCCTGCTTTTCTAAGTTCTCTAATTTTTTCTGCTCTTGAGGAATTTCCCTTTTCTATTATTGCACCAGCGTGTCCAAGTGCCAAGTCCTCAGGAAGTTTTTGTGCAAAAAGACCGCTGATAAAGGCGGCAACTGGGAAGGCTGGATTTTTATCACGTATGAGTTTTGCAAAGTCGTTTTCATAACTGCCACCAATTTCGCCAAAAATAATAATACCAGAAGTTGCATGGTCTTCTTCAAATAACGGAAATAGGTCAGCGAAAGTTGATCCGATTATCACATCTCCTCCAATTCCAACTGCGGTTGAAACCCCGAGACCTGCTTTTTTAAGTATCAACGCAATCTCACTGGTCATACCTCCAGACTTTGAGATAAGGCCAATCTTGCCTTTGGAAAAACTAAAACTAGGGTCAGGACCGCCGATCGAACCAAGCTTTGAAACTCCTGGACTAATTATACCGATTGAGCTTGGACCAACTATTCTTACCCCAATTTTTCTTGCTTTAGCAAAACAATATGCAGTGTCCGCAATAGGGATATGTTCCGTAAGAACATGAATTAATGGGATTTTGTTTTCAATTGCTTCTAGAATTGCGTTTTTTGCAAATGCTCCGGGTACACATATCGAAGTCGCATTAATCTCCGGGTTTTTAAGAAGTGCCTCTTTGATAGAATTAAACACCTTTACCCCAAGTAGCTCTTGCCCACCTTTTCCTGGAGTCACGCCAGCGAGAACAGCGGTGCCGTATGAAAGCATTTGTTCAGTAGCTCTAGTACCTTCCTTTCCAGTGATTCCTTGGACTAATACTTTTGTCTTTTTGTCAATTAAAATAGCCATATTTCTAAGTTCGTTTATTATTTTGTTTATACTTGTTGACTAAATCTACAACTATTTTGGCAGTGCTTGTCATTGGTGTTTCAGGACCGAAAATATGAAAATCAAAACGCTCCTTTTCTTTGATCAGGAGCAACATTTTTTCAGCCTCTTTCCAACGTGGTCCGCCGCGCCGGATTACGATTGGGTATTTGGGTTTTGGTTTTATTGTCCTTAACCCATTGATAAAGCCTGACAGAGTCTCAACCATATCTGTAAAATTTGCTGTTGCCCCCACAAACCACAAACCATTTAATCCTGGCCTCGATAAAACGATTTTGGTAAGTTTTTCTACCTTCTCTGCAGGGGGGTTACCAGAATGTTCTGTATAATTAGCAGGCTTACCTCCTAAGGCAATCAGAGCATCCATATTAACCACACTACCACCTCCGCCAGCAGCTATAACAGCTATGTCTCCAGAGAGGTCAAAGTAACTACTGCCGGCACTACCGCGATGATCCTGCTTATCAATCTCTAAAGCTAGTTTTTCAGCTTGGGTAGGTTTTATCCCAAGTTGACTTCGGGGTTCAAACTGTAAGTTTGGGTGTCTATACAACGCATCGTCATCTAGTATAAATTTGGCATCCAAGGCTACAAAATTTTCTCCAATTTTTCCCAATGGATTGATTTCAACTAATCTTGCATCAAGCTGTTTAAAAAGGTTCCAAAGTTTTTTGACAACCATGTCAACGGCAGAGTTAATTATAGGTAAAGTTGGGTTTTCCAGATCAATTGGAAATTGTTCAATTTCTCGATTGTCTTCAACATCAACACCACCATTGGTTGAAAAAAGAATCACTGGGCTTCTCGTTTTGGTAGAATAAGTTATTGCTAAATAAAACAACTGCTCACACTCAAGAAACTCTTCAACCAACACTTTGTCAACATTGTTCTTCGCAAAAAGAGTTTTGTAGTCTGTAGAAATCAAACCCTTTTTTCCACGTCCACCAAAAAGTACCTGGGCTTTCCCCAGATACTTACCATTTATTTTTACTTTTTGATCTGGGTTCGACAAAAGGGAGCTTTTCGGAACGTTTATTCCAGCAGAGCGTAGAAGATTTTTTGCCTCAAATTCGTAAAGCTTCATTCTTTATCTACAATTTCGAGATTTGGTTTATACTTTATAATTTTATTACTTGGAAAAGTTCCCCGAATGGGTGTTAATGGGTAAGTAATAATATTTTTTCCTAGTATAACCCCAGGATCAAGGACACAATTACTACCGATTTTTGTCCCATCGCCGACCAGGGCTCCTAATTTTTGAAGTCCAGTTGCGACCTTTTCTCCTGAGACTTCAACAAACACCTCGCTGTTTCTCGCACCACTTTTAACATTTGCAACGATTACCCCAGCAGCAATATTAACTTTACTACCGATCAAAGAATCACCCACGTAATTTAGGTGGGCAATGTTGGAACTATCTAGAATCATGGAATGCTTGACTTCGGATGCGTGACCAATGATACAGTTTTCACCTATAACCACCCCATCACGCAACAAAACACTGTCCTTGACCTCACTATTTGCTCCAATAACTGCTTTTCCTAAAATTGTAGCGGTTTTAGCAATCTTTACCCCTCTTCCTAGAAGAAGATTATTATTTTTGGAAAACTCAGCCGGAGGGTTTTTGAAGAACTCGTCTATATAGTTTTCCAAATCCACAATTGCCTCCCAGAACGAACCCTTACTTTGTAGAAAATTTAAATGAGGCGAATTTTTTAGATCAATTAGGTTATGCCAGTCCATAGTTTATCAGTAATCATATCATAATTTCCAACCTGATATAGAGCAGGAAGTACTATATTTAGTATCCTGTAACTATTTTCTATTGCATATGTAGTGGCTTGACCGAGTGTGGTGTGGGTAATAGAATAAATTCAGTGGTAAAAAGTGGTAAATTGTGGAAACATATTTTTACCCTGCATATACTTAGAGTCTAAACGTATATGAACCATGTTTGCCTGCCCTTCTGGACAGCTGGTACTCCTCTAGCACTTTGAAAGCATAAGAGAGTACCTTTGGAGACAGTTATCTGCCCAAACTGTATAAAAATTGTTACTCGGCAGATACCTACATAACCTTGATCACAAAGGAAGATTAGCTATCCCAAAGAAATTTCGGGATAAGTTGGAATTTGCATGCGTTCTAACACAAGGTTTAGACGGATGCCTCTTTTTATACCCTAAACAAGAATGGAATAACCTGAGCTCTTCGGTACAACAATTACCGCTTACCGGATCTGATGCAAGAGCTTTCTCACGCTATCTATTTAGTAGCGCTGTTGAGGTTAGCTTTGATAAGTTGGGGAGAATTATGATTCCAGAACATTTGATTAGTTTTGCTAACCTCGAAAAGGAAGTTTTGATAATCGGAGTCGCGTCAAGAGTAGAAATTTGGTCAAAAAGAATTTGGAAAGTCTATAACAAGAAAATCGAGAATAAGAGTGAAGAAATTGCCGAAAAATTGTCTGAGAGTGGGATCTAATTGATGATAAAAAAAGAAAACAACTTTCACACTGGTGTATTGATGACAGAGGTGCTCCAAGGTCTCAGTATCTTCCCAGAAGAAGTTTATTTGGACTGTACGTTTGGGGGAGGTACTCATAGCAAGGAGATTCTGAATTTAGGAGGTAAGGTAGTTGGTTTGGAAGTTGATTTAGAGGCGATAGAAAACGCAAAGCAATCGTTTGGGTTGGTTGAAAAAGATGGGGTTTGGGTAACACCAGAGGAGAAGCTAAAAATTTATTGGGAAAATTTTAAAGATCTAGACACGGTAGTTGAGAGAAGTAAAGTGGAAAAAATATCAGGAGTTTTGTTTGATCTAGGCGTTTCGAGCTATCAGCTAGATACCGCAGAAAGAGGATTTTCGTTTTCGAAGGAAGGACCTTTGGATATGAGACTTGATAGTAGACTTACTGTTTCAGCCAAAGAATTATTAGAAGTTTTAAATGAAGGAGAATTATATGAGCTTTTTACTAAACTGGGTGGAGAACATCATGCACGATCTATTGCTCGTGATATCGTCAGATACCGAAGAACACAGAGTATTGAAACGACGAAGGATTTAGTAAGAATTATCGGTGAGAAGAAACTTGGTTTAGATAAGATACACCCAGCAACAAAAGTTTTTATGTCACTAAGAATTGCAGTCAATGATGAACTAAATAATATAAAACAAGCGTTACCAAAGGCTGTCAGAGCCCTAAGTATCGGAGGAAGACTGGTAGTTATTAGCTTCCACTCGCTAGAAGATAAAATTGTTAAAGACTTTTTTAAAAACGAACAACATCTGAAGTTGATAAATGAAAAACCAATTATCGCCGCTTTGGAGGAGCAGAAGTTAAATCCTCGTTCACGGAGTGCAAAATTGCGTATAGCTGAAAAAATTTAGAAAGTCGTACCTGCCCATGAGACTTGTAAGAAAACAAACAATTAAAAATGTTGCTAATCGCTCAAAGAATTTTTTTGTCTATCAAAAAATAATTTTTAGTTTGGGGCTTTTAACTCTCGGTCTCTTGACTGTACAAATATATTTTTCCAATCAATTAGCTGTTTCGGGAGCTGCTGTAAATTATTCTGAACGTAAGGCGATTGAACTTGAAAAAGAAAACTACCAATTAGAAAATGAGATAAGTTTGAGATCTACGCTTGGTTATCTGGAAAGTAAAGCCAAGGAAATGGGTCTAGTAAAGATAACCAAAGTTGAAACTCTCAAGCCAATCTCACCTGTTGCTCTTAAGCAATGAAAACTTGGCGTTTCGGCTTGATAAAAATCTTTTTCCTGATCTTATTCCTAAGTATTTCTGGAAGACTATTTTATTGGCAGATAGTTAATTATACTAATCTGTCAGTTGTTGCCAGTGAACAACATTTAACTACTGTAAACATAGAATCTCCACGTGGCCGTATTTATTCTTCAGATGGAAGTTTGTTGGTGTCTAACGAACCTGCCTATTTGCTTTATGCACTTATTCCGGATATTAAAAAAACGCTAAAGAACGGGCAAAAATATGAAGACACAGTTGAAAAAATCATTGAACAGCTGACCCCTATCTTATATCAGGAAGAAGTTTCACAAAAAAAGGACCCAGATAAACTATTACGAAAAGAAAAGGAAACAATTGAAGCTAATTTAAAGAATCGAATTTCACAGCAACTTCATAGCACAAACCTAATTTGGGTTCCTTTAGCAAGAAAAATATCTCAGGAAGCGTATGAAAAAATCGAACAATTAAAGATAAATGGTTTAGGATTTGAGGAACAAAGTACTAGATTCTACCCTGAAGGAGAACTAGCCTCATCTGTACTTGGGTTTGTCGGAAAAGACAGTGATGGAAATGATGAGGGTTATCTTGGGGTAGAGGGTTTTTATCAAGATCAACTGCAAGGACGAACAGGTAAACTTACTCAAGAAGTAGATGCTCAAGGTCGGCCAATTATTGCTGTTGATAATGCAGAGTCCCGGCCAAAAGAAGGATTTGATATTCAATTAACGATTGATCGTACAGTCCAATATACTGTTGAAAAGTATTTATTTGATGGAGCGAAGAAATACGGTGCCAAAGAAGCATCAGCAGTAGTATTAGATCCAAGCAGTGGGGAAGTCTTAGCTATTGCAAACTATCCTAACTTTGATCCAAGCAAATGGAGTAGTTTTGACGCTAGTATTCTAAAAAATAGAGCAATTAGTGATGCGTATGAACCAGGATCTACGTTTAAAGCTTTAACTGCAGCTTCGTCGCTGGATGCAGGAGCAGTAAAAATAGATAGCATTTGTCCTTGTAGCAGCGCACTTAAAATTGCTGGGTATGAGGTTCAGACCTGGAACAACAAATATAACCCAAATTCTACAATGGCACAAATTCTGCAGCGTTCAGATAATATTGGAGCTGCTTTTTGGGGACAGCAATTAGGTAAGAAAAAATTTATTTCCTATATTAAAAATTTCGGTATTGGTACAGCCACAGGAATTGATCTTCAAGGAGAAGGTACAGGTTTGATAAAGAAACTTCAAGACTGGGGAGAGATAGATTTAGTTACAGCTTCATTTGGTCAAGGAGTTTCAACCACAGCATTGCAGCTGGCAGTTTCTGTTGGGGCAATTGCAAACGATGGTATCTTAATGAAACCGCACATAGTGAAAAAAATACAAACTGGTAATAAAGAGGTAAAATCTGAGACTAAAGAAGTAAAGCGGGTAATTAAATCTGAAGTGGCTACAACGATGAAAGAATTGTTACTTTCAGCAGTTGAAAACGGTGAGGCAAGGAGAATCGTTCCAAAAGGCATGAGAGTTGGCGGAAAAACAGGTACTGCCCAAATCCCGCTTAATGGAAGATATGATCCAGGAAAAACTATAGCCTCGTTTGTTGGCTTTGGACCAATCGAAAACCCCAAATTCGTAATGATTGTAAAATATGTAGAACCAACTCCTATTTATGGTGCAGAAACAGCTGAACCGACTTTTTTCAAAATAGCCAAAGAACTTTATACTTATTGGGGCATTGCTCTGCAGTAAATTATTACACTACTAGTTTGAGCTTGAAGCAGGCTATGTGGTAACATCCAAGAACAATTATTAATGAAAAAAAGGATTCCGCAACCTGCAAAAAATTTCTATCATCTGCTCGTAGCTTTTTTAGCAGCTCTTTTTTACCGTTTTCCGGCTCGTAAACTTAAAGTTATTGGTGTTACCGGAACAGACGGAAAAACGACTACAGTCAATCTCATTTATCATATTCTAAGTAAAACTGACTCTAAAATTGGTATGATCTCCACTGTTGAAGCGAAAATTTCTGGGGAAAGAATTGATACTGGGTTCCATGTGACGACACCAGGAGCTTTCCAAATACAGAAGCTTCTGCGAAAGATGGTTGACTTTGGTATTGAGATAGTTGTCTTAGAGATCACATCTCACGGTCTTGATCAAAATAGAGTTGCCTTTGTTCCATTGCATATTGGTTTGATTACAAACGTAACTCAAGAACATTTAGACTATCACCGAAGTTTTAAATCCTATTTATTAACTAAAGCAAAAATTTTAAGCAAAGTGAATTTTCGAATACTGAATAATGAAGACCCTTCTTTTGAAAGATTAAAAATGATGGGTAAGGGGCAACTGATTTCTTTTGGTAAAGATGGGGCTGACTATATGGGTGAAGTGGTTAATTATTTTGACGAGTATACAAATTATGGTATTCACTATAAAACTAAACAAAAAATGTTAAAGACTATGGTGGTTCAGAGTAATTTGATAGGGGATTTTAATTTATCAAATATTTTAGCTGCATTTGCGGTTAGTAAAACTTTAGGTTTAGAGGATAAAAAAATTACTGAAGCAATCGAATCTTTTCCTGGGGTGGAAGGTAGGATGGATAGAATTAGTTTAGGACAAGACTTTAAAGTGTTTATCGACTTTGCCCATACCCCACGTTCGATTGAGGTTTCTTTACAGACGCTGAAAAAAATTACTCCAAAGCGGTTAATCTGTGTTTTTGGGGCGGCTGGAGAACGAGATAGAAGTAAGAGAGCTTTGATGGGCCATGTCGCGCAAGAAAAAGCAGATTTAATTGTAGTCACGTCAGAGGATCCTAGAAGTGAAAAACCAGAGAAAATAATTGAAGAAATCGAGAAAGGAATCGTTAAAGCAGGTGGGGTCAATAATCAAAATTATTGGAAAATTGTTGATCGGTCGGAAGCAATTGAGAAAGCTGTCATGAATTTGGCTGAAAAGGGGGATTGTGTTGTCATTTTGGGTAAGGGGCATGAAAAAAGTATGAATATAGCTGGTGTAGAGTATCCTTGGAGCGATAAGGAAACAGCGACTAAGGCTTTACGGAAAAGGCTTAAATTATGAAAGTAAGAACCTTTTCACTACGCTCAAAGAACCATGCATTCACAAGCAGTTTTTATTTATATAAAAATAGAGGTAGCTTATGAAAGTTGGAGCAATTATTTTGGCAGCAGGCTCTGGCACTCGGTTAAATCTAGGAGAACCTTCAGAAAAACCTAAAGTTTTGTATGAAATTTGTGATCGACCTATGGTTTCGTACACCCTTGATTTGTTGAAAGCGCTTGATTTTAATGAGATTGTGATGGTGATTGGCTATAAAGCTGATTTGGTTAGAGAAGCTTTTTCCAGGCAAGTGAAATTTGCAGTTCAAGAGGAAAGAAAAGGAACTGCACACGCTGCAAAAGTTGGTGAGGAACAAATAGTTAATGACATTACGCATTTATTGATAATTCAAGGGGATGATAGTGCTTTTTACAGCAAAGAAACAATCGAAAGTTTTATTAGAAAAGCTAGCGATTTTAAAATTGGCTTTACAACTGTAAAACTGAACAATCCTGGGGCTTTTGGTCGTGTCATAAGAAATAAAGATGGAAATGTGGTTGCAATCGTTGAGAAAGAAACTGCAACAGATGAAGAAAAGCAAATTAACGAAGTTAACGCTGCAACTTATTTTGTCGAAAGAGAGTGGTTTAACAAAAATTATGCTAAGTTGAAACCTAGTAAGGTGGGTAAAGGGGAATTGATTTTGCCAGATTTGGTAACGGTAGCATTTAATAGTGGAGAAAAAGTATTGGGTTTTGAAGTTGGGGTAGAGGAATGGGTTGGGGTAAATACACCAGAGGAATTAGAATTGGCTAACAAATTGATGAAAGAAAGGCTAAATGGAAACGGGTAAACGAGTTCACTTCATGGGTATTGGTGGGGCAGGAGTTTCTGCAGTGGCTGCGTTTGCAAAAGCAGCTGGTTTCAAAATTTCTGGTTGTGATCTGGATCTCGAGTCTCAATTTTTAAAACAACTTTCATATGACAATGTTGAAATTTTCTCAAATCACGACGAGAAGCACTTAGAAAGCGCCGATATTTTGGTAGTATCCCCAGCTATTGAAAGTTTGGATTCGAATAATAAAGAGTTATTAGCAGCAAAAGAAAAGAATCTTCCAGTTCTGCTTGGTGAAGAATTTCTTTCTCAGTATATGATAGCAGACAAAAAAATAATCGCGATAACCGGTACACATGGAAAATCCACAACAACTGCGATGGTTGGAAAAATATTGGAAGATAGTGGATTTGATCCCAGTGTTTTTGTTGGAGCAGTTGTTCTTGATTGGAGGAAGAATTATCGCATTGGACATGGAGATTATTTTGTTCTCGAAGCAGATGAATACCAGGAGAAATTTCTGCTCTATCACCCTTTTGTTTCCGTTGTGACTGCGATTGAGATGGACCATCCAGAATATTTTTCTAATGAAGAGGCAGTGAAGTCTGCTTTTCAAAAATTTATTTCCCAGACTGATGAAGAAGGTACGATAGTTTTAGGGGAAAATGTTGATCTTGAGGTCGGTAAAATTAGAAAAAAAACTGTTGAAAAGCAGAAGATCAATCTAAAGTTAATTGGAGAGCTAAATCAAACCAATGCTTCTGTTGCGGCAACAGTTGCATCTGTATTAGGGGTTGAAGATGCGAAAATTAAAGAATCTTTATCCAGGTTTGGGGGGATTTCAAGAAGATTTGAGTTAAAGGGTGAAGAAAAAGGTGTCAAAGTTTTTGATGATTATGGTCACCACCCAACAGCAATTAAAGCCACTATTGAAGCAGCTGAAAAAGAATTTCAGGGAAAGAGAATTTGGCTGGTTTATCAACCACATATGTTTAGTCGCACAAAGTATTTGTTTGATGATTTTGTTAAAGTTTTTAGCTCACTCAATATTCACGAAATAATTTTGGTAGATATTTTTGCGGCAAGGCAAGAAAATAAGGAGAATATTTCAAGCAGAGATATTGTTGATGCTGTAAAAAGAGAAAGTGTTAAATATATCCCAAGGTTTGAAGAATCAGCTGAATATTTGAATACAAGCACCCAAGCAAACGATATTGTTATTGTTATGGGAGCTGGGGATATTTACAAACTTTCGAGCATTTTCTTAGAAAAGCTAAAGAATCGAGGTTAAGGATGGATTCATCTGAAGAGTTAATTCGAAAATTAGGGTTTAATAGAGTCAAGCTAAACGAACCAATGAGTCTTCACACTTGGATTAAAGTTGGGGGACCGGCTGATCTTTATTTCGAAGCAGAAACTGAAGAGGAGCTGATTGAATCTGTTCAAACCGCAAATGAGTTAGGAGTAGCTTACACAGTTATTGGACTAGGTGCCAATGTTTTGGTTTCGGATAAAGGGATACGAGGTTTGGCTATTGTCAATAAAACAAAGTCTATTAAGTTTTTACCGCACGATTTTGTTGAAGTTGATTCAGGAGTGAATATTATCAATCTTACTAGAGAAGCAATCAATAGAGGTTTGGGTGGTCTTGAGAGATTGACTAAGGTTCCCTGTACGGTTGGTGGCGCAATTTATATGAACGCCGGAGATACGGGTAAAAGTGAGTTTTTTGGCGATTTGGTGGTTTCGATAAAAATAATTGATAAAGACGGTAAGGTAAAAAAAATATTTTCAGAAAATGCTGACTTTTCTTATCGAACGAGTCGGTTTCAAACCTCAGGAGAAGTTATTCTTTCGGCAAAGCTGAAACTAGAAAAAATGACAAAAGAGCAGATTGATGAAAAAGTTAAAGATATATTGGTAAGAAAAGCTCATCATCCTGCAGGACCGTCGGTTGGTTCGACTTTTCGAAATCCAGACGGGGCTAAGGCTGGAGCGTTGATAGATCAATGTGGTCTAAAGGGAACTGTGATCGGTGGAGCTAAAATTTCCGATCAACACGCGAATTTTATTATCAACACCGGAAACGCTCGAGCAGCAGACGTTAAAGAACTTATCAATCTAATGAAATCTTCAGTTAAAGAAAAATTCTCAATTGATTTGGTTGAGGAAGTTCGTTATTT
>JANWIZ010000005.1 GCA_025449635.1 Patescibacteria group bacterium | reverse complement strand
TTCATTAGCTACGCTAAAGTAAACTTCTATTAAGTAATTTCATACCTATATTCTCTTGTTTAAACTCTAGCTTCAATATATACTTAGTGCATGTTTTGGGCCGACATAATTGCCAAAAATCTCAAAGATAAATCACCGCATATTGTGGCTGACGGAAAAACCCCTTCCGGAAAAGTTCATGTTGGCTCACTTCGTGGGGTATTAATTCATGACCTAATTCACAAATCACTACTCTCTCAAAAAGCAGAGTCTAGATATATTTACTATTTTGATGATTTCGACCCGATGGACGGTTTACCAGTCTATCTTGACGAGAAGAAATTTAAACAGTATATGGGTGTTCCGTTGAAGGATATCCCTGCTCCAGAGGGTAATAATTCTTTTGCGAAGTATTATGCTGATGATTTCCAAAAAGTGTTTGTAAGTTTGGGAGTTGAGGCTGAAATTATTTTTACCTCAGAACTTTATAAGGCTGGAAAGTTCGATAACGCTTTGAAAATTGCTCTGGATAACGCCGAAACGATCCAGGAAATTTATCAACAGGTTTCTGGTTCTAAAAAGAAAAAATCTTGGTTGCCTTTTCAGCCTGTTTGTCCAGAGTGTGGCAAAATCGGTACAACCCACGCAACTGATTGGGACGGTAAGGAGGTTAAATTTACGTGCGAGGTTGATCTAGTCGAATGGGCAAAAGGTTGTAATTATAAAGGTAAGATCTCTCCATTTGGTGGAACTGGAAAAATGCCTTGGAAGGTTGAATGGCCAGCCAAATGGTTGGTTTTGGGTACAACAATCGAGGGAGCAGGCAAAGATCACTCTTCGGCTGGGGGTACCAGAGAAGTTGCCGAAACTATCGCTCGTAAAGTTTTTAAGACAGATCCACCGACAGACGTTGCCTATGAGCATATTTTGTTTGGTGGGAAGAAAATGAGCTCATCTAAAGGTTTAGGTTCTTCAGCTGCTGAGGTTGCGGAGCTATTACCAGCTGAAGTACTGCGTTTTCTTTTTGCCAGAGTACCTTACCAGCGGGCGATTGATTTTGACCCAACTGCTGCAAAAACTATCCCGGATTTGTTTGATGAATTTGATCGGGGTCAAAAAGCGTATTTTGAGAAAACAAACGAAGATCTTGCAAGTACTTGGATGGCATCGCAAATTGGAGACATAAAGGAAGAGTATAACTTACGTTTTAGTCAACTTTTGGAAATGTTGAAAAATTTCAAAAGTGAAGAATCAATTCTTAAAGAAGCAGAAAGACTAAAAGGGGACAAGTTAACTGAAGTTGATAGGCAAGCAATAAATTCACGAATAGAATATGCTCGTATTTGGTTGGAAAAATTTGCACCTGACAAGTCCACACCTGGTGTGGGCTTGCAGCAGGATTTATCCGAGGATCAAAAAAAATTATTAAAAACTCTATCAAAGGATTTGAGAGAAGAAATGTCGGAGGACGAAATTCAGAATTTTATCTATAATAAAGGTAAGTCTTTGGGACTCAAACCCCTAGAAACTTTTCAAGCAGTTTATAAAGTATTGCTTGGAAAGGATCAGGGACCAAAAGCTGGCGTTTTGGTTAAAGATTTGGGTGTGGCTAAAGTTAAGGAGAAACTGGGTAAATCATGATTGATATAGATCGCTTTGCGATCTGCGGTTAAGAAACCTAAGATCGCTTTACGTTCTGTATAACCAAAATATGATTGATATTAAAACTATTCGCGAAAAACGTACTGAGATTGAAAAACAACTTGCCAAAAAGGCTTTCAAAATCAATTTTGATCATTTGATTGAGATTGACAACGAAAGGTTAAAATTGATTGCTGAGGTTGATGAGTTGCGGACAAAACGCAACGAAGCGGCAGCAAAAAGAGATATTGAAAAAGGTCGGGAAATCAAAGAACACCTTGAAAAGAAGGAACACGCACTAGGAGCAGTTGAAGAAGAATTTTTACGCGAACTCTACAAAATCCCAAACACACCATTACCCAATGTTCCTGAAGGCGATGAAAGTCACAATGTCATTGTTAAAACGATTGGCAAGGTAAACAAATTTGATTTCAAACCAGCTGATCATGTCGCTCTTGGAGAAGCGCTTGATATTATCGATATTCCCAGAGCCGCTAAAGTATCCGGTAGTCGGTTTGCTTATCTCAAGGGAGATGGAGCATTGCTTGAGCTGGCACTGATTCAATATGCTTTCAAAAAACTAATTGCAAAAGGCTATATTCCGATTTTTCCTCCAGCATTAATTAAACAAGAGATGACATCAGGCTTGGGATATTGGCAGTCCGGAGGTAATGAGAACTATTACACCGTCAAAGACTATGATTTGGAAAATGAGCAAAGTGATTTAAACCTGTATTTGGTAGGAACAGGTGAGCACAGTGTAGTGCCGATGCACACTAAAGAAGTTTTTTCTGAAAAGGAGTTACCGAAAAAGTATGTTGTTTTTTCACCGAGTTTTCGTCGCGAATCTGGCTCTTACGGCAAAGATACTCGTGGTATTTTGCGGGTCCATCAATTCGACAAAATTGAAATGATTGCTTTTGTTCGTCCCGAGGAAGATGAAGATGTTAGAGAAGAAATGCAGGCTTTAGTTGAGGAAATGATGCAGGAGTTAGAGCTACCTTACCAAGTTGTACGTCTAGCCGCTGGAGATTTAGGGTTTCCGTCCGCAGAAACTACAGACATCGAAACTTGGATCCCTTCACAGGAAAAGTATCGAGAAACACACTCCATATCGACGACAACCGATTTTCAAGCTAAAAGGTTTAATATACGTTATCTTAAAAATGATGGCAGCAAAGCTTTTGTACACATTCTCAACGGAACAGCCTTTGCCATTGGGCGGATTTTGATAGCAATAATTGAAAACTATCAGAAAAAAGATGGTAGTGTAGAAGTACCAAAAATTCTTCGTGAATATATTTCTAAAGACACTTTATCAAGGTAAAAGCGATATTAATGGGGATCTTAAAGTGTTCGAAAGCTTTGGAGAGCGTCGGATCGTGGCCGCTGGTTTTACTCAATCGAGAAGTTTGAACAATGAAGGACGAACTGGGTCGTACTGGGACGGTTTTGTCCATAATCTGCCAAAATTGTCGCTTGATGACCGAATACTTATTTTAGGTTTGGGTGGGGGAACAATTGCTAAGCTTTTGACTAACAAATATGGCAATATTTCGATTGACGGAGTTGAAATTGACCCTGTTATGGTGGAGCTGGGGCGAAAATATTTAGATTTTCATGAAAAGAATGTCAATGTTAGCATCACTGATGCCCTGCAGTTTCTTAAGGCTACTCGATACAAATATGACATCGTCTGTGTCGATTTATTTACCCATGGGGATGTAGCGATTGGGTCAAATACAAAGAAATTTTTTGAAGATGTCAAAAAAGTAATGAAAGCAGACGGCTTAGTTATAATTAATAAGCTCTATCTTGGAAAAGAGGATCTGGAACGCTATACAAATTTTATTCAGGAAATTTTTAGTAATTCAGAATTGGTTCTGATAAAAGGGTTTTTGAGAGCTGACAATGTCGTGATTCACGCTAAAAACTGATATGGAGATATTTCAAGCAATAATTTTGGGAATAGTTCAGGGAGCCAGTGAATTCCTGCCAATCTCATCTTCAGGACATCTGATCTTAGTTCCCAAACTTTTCGGCTGGACTGGTGTTGTGGATAGCTTAAGTTTTGATGTGGCGCTACATTTTGCTACCAGTCTGGCTGTGATAGTCTATTTTTGGTCGGATTGGATCAGATTAATTCGAGCTTTTCTCACCAATTTTCCAAAAGGTTTAGATAAGGTTTGGAATGATAATGACTCCAGGCTTTTTGTTTTGTTGATCATTGGTTGTGTACCAGCGGCAATTTTTGGATTTTTGTTTCAGGACTTGATTGAACAAGAGTTTAGAAATACGCAACTAGTCTCTAGTTTACTGATAATTTTTGCTTTAGTTTTGTTTGCTGCTGAAAAAGTCGGCAAAAAAAATCGATCTCAAGACTCTCTTGGGATTTTTGATTCTGTTTTGATTGGTGTTGCTCAGGCGATTGCTATTTTTCCAGGAGTTTCACGTAGCGGAATCACCATTTCAACAGGCTTATTTAGAAATCTGACAAGGATTGAGGCAGCTAGATTTTCTTTCATGCTTTCAACCCCGGTCATTCTTGGGGCTGCATTGCTGCGTTCGAAAGATATTTTCTCTGGGGCAAGTAATGGGTCAATGGATGTTTTTATCGCTGGATTTATCGCTGCAGCCATTTCAAGTTGGCTGGCGATCAGAATTTTACTCTCCTTTGTTCAAAAAAGAGGTTTTACTATATTTGTAGTTTATCGAATTGTTTTGGGGTTGGCGATTCTACTTTTTTTCAAATAGATTATCCATACACTGGTTTGATCAGCCCAACCTCTTTATTTAAAGCAAAATTAAGAGCGTTAGCTACGGCCGCACCAATTCTAACCCCGGTAAATGATCCTGGTCCAGGATCGCTTTCAAATTGGTCGATATCTTTGAGCTCTAGTTTAGAGTCAAAAAGCGCTTTTTGGATTGTGGGAAGCGGACTATCTCCCAGAATTACGATCAGTTTTTGCTGATCTTTGATTATTTCGACCCGAGCTTTTCTAGCCTCAGTTGTATCCAATTTTACTATAATCATATTAATTTAGCCCACAAAGTGGTCGCAGAGCGCAAAGAGATTTATTTGGCTGTATTAACGACTGCTTCCTTTGCCATCGACGTTGTTGTTTGTGGGATTGCGGCTGACACTTCTTTTTTCTGATTTTCTGCACTCATCTTATCTAGAACTGCCTTGTCAAAAACTTTGAGAGTAAAGGTGAAGGTAGTACCTTTGCCCAGCTCGCTAGTGACCCAGATTTTTCCACCGTGCATCTCAGTATAGTTTTTGGTGATGTAAAGACCTAAGCCAGTTCCGCCAGTTGTTTTGGCGGATTTATAGGACTGCTCGACACGGGCAAATTTTTCAAACAGTTTTGACGCATCTTCCTTCGATAGTCCGACACCAGTATCAGATACAGCAACCTCAACAAAGCCGGATTCTTTTGAAGGTTTGACATTGACTGTGATCTTGCCTTTTTCTGGCGTAAATTTGAGAGAATTACCAACGAGGTTTTGGAGAACCTCTGCCATTTTTTGTTTATCCGCAATGACATGAGGTACTTTTGGATCACCTTCGTATTTGAGCTCAATCGATTTTTCAGTTGATTTGCTAGCAAGTTCGGCAAAGACTTGGTCGACTATTTGTTTGAAATCAATATTTTCAAAAATCATCTGCATTCTTCCAGCTTTGATTCGGGAAACATTGAGCAAATCATTGATCAGAGAAATCATTCGCTCAGAGCTGGCATAAGAGATATCGAGATAACGCTTCAGCGCTGGGTTTTCGATCTTACCTGCCCGATCGTTGAGAGCCATCCAGAGATAACCTTTGATAGCGGTCATAGGAGTACGCAAGTCATGACTAGCGATCGAAAGAAATTCATCTTTGAGTTTGTCCAGGTCCTTGAGCTGTTCATTGGCATCTCTGAGTTGTTTTGTGGCTCTTTCTACTTGTTCTTTCAAAGTTATGTTAAATCGGCGGATTTTTTCGACACTTTTGGCATTTTCGAAGGAAATAGCCGCTTCAGGAGCAAAGATTTCCAAAACTTTGATATCTTTTTCTGAGTAGATTTCTCCAGAGGCTTTTTCTCCAAGTAGTAGAATTCCGACATGATCCACCTGAGTTTTCAGAGGGATGACAACTGTGACATTGAGCTTTCGCATCATTTCTTTGGCAGGACCTTCTTCAATTTCCTCAAAGACAAGATCCTTATCCAGAGCTTGCAGGGAAAAAATATCTTTTTCAGAAAACTTTGGTTCTTCTTTGTAGCCTTGAGTTTCTGAAACAAATATTTTGCCCGCGTCAGTCAAGACAAAAGCACCTCGAGTAATACGCATATTTTCGATCAATCTTTTGAGTAAATTATGAGCGATGTCATCGATCAGAATGGTCTCAGCCATGATTTTAGTCAAACCAGAGAGTAGGTTATTGGAGTCATAAGCACCTTTGAAAAAGATTTTGTCAGTATATTCTTCCAAAAACCTTCGCATTGGCTGAAATGTAAAAGCAACTATTAATGTTAGTACCGTATATAAGGTGAGCTGACCATTGGTTGTTGTAGTGCTTAAAAGTGTATTACTAATTAATATAGTTGATCCAATATAAAACACTGCAATTAAAGTTACGAGAATTGAATATGTTACAGTTCTAGCAACAACTAGTCTGATATCCATTAAACGGTGTTTTATTATCGCGTAACTGGTAGTTCCGACAAAAAATAAAGTACTGTAAACTCCTAATCTGGAAAGTATTGTAAAAATTTGCTCAGACTTGTCAACAAAATTTGGCAGAACTAGGTTTGTAATTGTTGCAAATACAACCATGATCACTATTCCGAGAAGCAAAAACTGAAGCTGTTTTTTGATTAAACCTTTAGATTTTATATATTTATAAACGACTGGGATAATGCCAAATAATCCAAGATAAACAGCTAATAAGATCTCCAGCAAATAGAAATTATTTTCTAATGCACCATAAACTACATCTATACCTCCAGGAAATGTTTTATAGCCAACTATTATTAGATCGGAAAAAATAGTTATGGCAGAAAAAATTAGAATCGGAACAATAAAGAAAATATCAGTAGTTTTTTTTGTACCTTGCTTGGTTGAAAAGTTCCTAGCAAAGATTACAAAAAAATAGCAAAGAAACGCTACGAAAACAAATTCAGCCTTTATTGCCAAAAGTAAATATTTTTCGGAAACAACATCTACAAAAAAATTTGTAAATGACCAAAGGCTAACTGACAGTGCAAAGAGAAGAAAGGCTATATTAACTTTTTTGTTGGGATCCTTAAAAAAAACTGTTAAACCCAAGAAAATAGTTGTGATAACTGAAAGAAATAAAAGACCGAATTGGGCAAAATTAATAAGCATCTTTAGTACCTGATAACATAATTATACCCTTATAGCCCCTGTAATGGTTAGCTTTAATTGTTCTTATGAATATGTCTTTAAAACCTAATTTTTTAAGCTCAATTATCAAGTCTTGTTCGTTAATATTAACTGCCGGAAAACGTTTCCCATTAAGATCATAGTAATCAGCCTCTTTAAGCGCTGTAATAAGACCCAGACCTCCATTTTTTAGTTGAGAGAATATATTTTGTAGAGCCAATACCCATTCAGATCTGTTATTTGTAATTGATTCAGGGCAAAAATTAGTTGCCACTACATCATACTTAATCGGGGAATTTTCTATGGGAGGGCTTTTTAAGCCATCACACTTACCTATTATTTTTATTTTTTCGCGGAGTAAATGTTTTCTTGACTCAATTAGTTCTTTAGAAGGCGAAAGACCTTCTTTTGCCAAACTGTATTTAATGTATTTATCCCAGGTTCTATCATTTGGATTGTTAATCCATTTTACAATCTCGTTCAAATTCTTTTTCAAGCTATCACAAACATGTATTTCTTTTGCGTAATTTGCAGCAGAAATTAGTGAATATATTGTCGGTCCAGATCCAAATTCAAGAAACATAGTATTTTTGATATTCTCTTTGTAAACTGTGGAGTAAAACTCGAGTAAACTTTTATTCTCTTTATCTAGATCAAAGTAATACTCTTTCAGATATTCTTTTGGTCCAAATCTGTTCCAATTTGTCATTATTTTTGCAATGTGGATTTTATAGTAAATAAAAAAAAGGTAGCTCAAGTTTTTTAAGAGCTACCTTATTATCTCATCACTTATCAGGATTGTCGAGAACCAATAAGACCCCATAGTTGAGACTTTTTGGATCTTCTATGTAATTTGGTATCAAGCCTCCAACTCGTATACCAAACGCTGTATACATTCTTATTTGGGGATCCAAAGACTTTCCGTCCACCAAAGTAGTTATGTATTCCTCAGCACTCATTCTGTCAGCGTATTCGTGATAACCAGGGATTCTTCCAACCAAGAAACCACAATCGCAACCCTGCTCTATCATAAACTCTATTCCACGTTCAACGAGCAGTGGTCCTGCACCAACATTATTTGGCAAAGCACCAAGAGCAACTCCAAAAATAACATTACCGTTTGGGTTATGGTTTGTGAGAAACCCTTGACCCGAGGTCTCAAACCAATTACCAATACCAGCAGCTGGGTTTTTAGGGTCAGCAAGAATTTTCTGAAGTGTCAAGTAACCGATTATTTTCCCGTCTAATTCAGCAACGAATTGTCCTTCCGGAAAAATTTCCAAATGAGACTTGAAATGTTCTTCCGTGAAGAATAGATCCTTGTTTGGAACCTCTTCTTCCCACGCACCGTTCTCTACCTCCACCATCTGTGGGATGTCACCAACCTTTGCGTTTCGGATTATGAATCCTCCTTTCATCTCGCCTCCTATCCTTGTAGTAGTTTGTGCATGATTGTGTCCCAGGTACCATTATAAAACGGATACCATAGGGAAGTGAATAACGGGGCAGCTAAAATCGTAAGGTAATATATACTTTTACGACTGACACCTATCGGTGATAAAAGCGCCCAACTTAAGACCGGTCCCATATATACGAGGACTAATAGAATTGCAATTGGCTTCATAATGAACCGAAATTGTCCTGTCATTTCAGTTACTGTCTTAACGAAAGTCCGTAAAAACTTTTCGCCAATCTTAATCACTACTGTTAGTAGAAGTATTATAATTATCGTGGCGATAATTAGTCCTACTATTTTTAAGGAAAGTTGTGACACCTCATCCCGAAGAAGAAAAAGAATAAAGACTGAAGTACAGGCACTGATAACTCCGATTAACAATAGCACCCAACCGTGGTTAAGAGCAGCAAAAGAGTCCTTTATTCTAGGCCAAACCAAGTCAATAACAACTAGTGAAAAGTAACCAACAGAAAGCCAAAGTAACATCGAAATGAAGAAACCCGGCCACCAACCGAAAACTTCTTTCATGAAGATAAAAGGTGCACCTACTGCAACTTCGTCCCCAGCTGTAGCAGCTGTGGCAAAAACAAAAATTATTGCAGCAAGAAAAGCTGACGACCAACTTTGAGGTTTACTTTTAGCAATAGATGCCAAAATCTGATCTCCTTTCCTAAGTTGAATGAACCTCTCATCCATTTTGTGAGAATAGCACGAAAACAGAGAATAGTCAACCTATAGTACTAAATAATTAGTTATGGGTTAATCTGTCCAAGGAGAAGATTTGTAGACTGCGATTACCAATGTACAAGATGGTTTGTCAGAAACTGTTTTTGTAGATATCTGCATACCAAGTTTTTTCTTATCAAATTTAATACCTCTAAACTCACAAAGATTTTTTACCGTTTTTTCTAGTTTGCTAGCCACATTTACCTCAGCTTCTTTATTATCTAAGGAATCGACAATATCGTGTTGCTCAGCAAAAACACCTCTACCGTCTTCCCACTGGTACCAACCGATTCCTGCAGCAATACTTCGTCCAATAAGGTCAGTCCGTTCCTCAGCACAAACAACATAAAGCCTGTCACCAAACTCCTTTTTGTCGGCTCTAAACTTTTCTAGTACCAATTCTGAGTTTGGGGGTATAACAGACGAAAGTTTGATTAGATTGTAATTATAGACACCAGCGTCTTTTAATGCGTTATCAAAAGCAGCTAAAGGAGTTTCACCTTCACCGCTACCTGAAGTGACAGTTATTTTCATAGCAATCTTTTATATCACAAAGCAGTTTGTAATTGTATATATTAATTATACGAGGAAGTATAACTGACTACAAATACAAACCCTTAAAAAGAAAGTTATTTTTTTAGAGTTAGTTTGTTTTTTACCTGTCGAAATAGTATAGTCTTTGATTAGTTATGAAAGAATTACCCTCCACCGAACCAAGAGTTTCCGGTATAAATTTTGACCCTGAGCGCCAGCGTCTTGGAGCTCTGGACTATCTAAATTGGTTCAAAAAAGAATTTGATAAACAACTCTTGGCCTTTCTAGCAGCTAAAAAAATCGAAGCTGCAGAGATCAACCCTGAAGCTGCAGTCTTGGTTGAGGAAATAATTCGCTTTAGCGAAAGTGGTGGTAAACGGGTTCGACCAGCCTTTCTCTATAGTGGTTATGTCGCGGCAGGCGGGAAATCTTTTGAAGCAATTTTGTACACTAGCATGGCTGTTGAGCTGTTGCACGTTTTTGCACTTATTCATGACGACATCATTGATAATTCCGACCTTCGTCGAGGAGAGCCGACCACTCACAAGCAATTTGAGAAAATTCATAAAGACAAAAAGCTTCTTGGCGACAAGAAGGAATATGCACTTTCCAGCGCTATCTTGGCTGGAGATCTAGCTTTGAGTTTTGCGGAGGAAATTCTGACCACCGCACCTTTTCCCCAAGAGCGGGTCCGAAGAGCTCGACATTTTTTTGATCAAATGAAAGAGCAAGTACTTTACGGAGAGTACCTCGATGTACTTGGAGGATATCGTAAAAGTCTGACTGAGGATGAAGTTTTACAAATCCTTGATTACAAGACTGCCAAATACACAGTCGAGAGACCATTGCATATCGGAGCGATGTTAGCTGGAGCTGAGTATAACTTGATTGAGATGTTTAGCCGCTATGGGATACCCTTTGGACAAGCTTTTCAGATGCAAGATGATATTGTTGGTACCTTCGGTAGTGAGGCAGAAATCGGTAAACCCGCGGACAGTGATATCAAAGAAGGTAAGAAAACTTTACTTTTGGCAAGAGCTTATCAGCAAGCAACTCGTGAAGAGAAAAAAACCTTAGATAAAATAGTTGGCAACAAAAATGTCAGTGAAAAGGAGATAGAACAAGTTCGCTCGATCATGAAAAGAACTGGTTCTTATGACTATTGTGTTGGTTTAGCGAAAAAGCTCTTGCAACAAGCTCGAGAAGTGGTAATTGATAAAAAACTTACCGAAGAAGGCAAGTGGTACCTCTTAGCTGCAGTTGAGTACTTGGAAGAGCGTCTTTAGGGATTTTCAACTGTTAATTCTCTCTCTTTCTCACTAATTTTTTTAAAATAGATCCGAATAGTATCTTTTGGCAAAAGTTTTTCGGCAATTTCTGGCCATTCAATCACAATCAGCACATCATCTTCTGACAAAATCTCTTCAATTCCAATCGAGAGAGCATCTTTTGCAGAAGTCAGTCTGTAAAGATCAAGGTGATGAAATCTCTTAAGGCCTTTGTAAGAGAGCTCATAACTTCGTTGGAATACAAAAGTTGGTGACAATACCCTTTTTTTGACTCCTAGGCCTTCAGCCATGCCCTGTACAAAAGTAGTTTTGCCTGCTCCCAACTCACCAAATAGAGCAATTATGTGAGCTTTTGGGTGTTTTTCTATAAATTCTTTGGCGAACTGTTTTGTTTGTTGGGCATTTTTTAGTATCACGATTGTTATTCTACCAAAAACTATTATTTTTGCAGTGGGTTAAGTGTTTTTGGTTGCAGGCTATTTTGGCTCTGTTATAATCTTTGAAATCGGAAGAAAGGAAGGGAGAGAGGTCTTGAAAGTCTTACCATTACTTTCTTGTGTACTGGTATTACTTATGAGTTGTGGTGGGGGAGATGATGAAATTGTTGGGGATCCATACGGAGTTGTTAATTCAGATAATCTAAGTTGTGTTGGTGGCAACGAGTTGTCAGAAAAAACGGATCCAGCAAGTCTTTCCAAAGTTCGCGCTTGCAACGACTTAAGGCTCTTGCAGGAGTCTTCAGAAATCACAGCTATCGAAGTGGTTGAAGAAGGTGAGTTTGCTACTAGTGTAAAGGTAACGGCTAAGATTCTGTCCTGTGAGCGCGCCTGTGTTCGTGAAGTCGAAAAGACATTTGAGTTTTTCTTGAATCCTGCGAAGGTTTGGGAGCTGAAAGGTGGGGGTAGCTTTACCGAAACAGAAGCCAGCCAAATCAAGAGAGCTGAGGAACTTGGACAAGACTTGGCTGCAGGAATTTCACTTTCGGTTTTGACCGAAGAGACCCGAGTTGTATCGGCTTATGCGATTGAAGTTCCAGTTTTGTTTGAGGCAGCTACTTTGACAGAAGAGCAACGCCGATCCTGGATCGAGCTTGAGGCTGTTCTTCCGGACGAAACGAAGGCAATCTATTGGATTAGTCTTCGACCCGATAATCTTGTCGGCAAGGGAGAGCAAAAGGTAACCTTTTACGAAAAGCAGCAGTCTGATCAGACCTTACTTACCGGAGAGTTAGAAGAAGGGGAGATGATAAAGATAAGTTGTATCAGACTAGCCTATCAGCTCTCAGCAGTAAGGGATCCAATAAAGACAGACTGTCTACCACCGATTGTAAAGTAAAGTATCCTTAAAGAGCGGTTTTGCTTACTTTGGCAAGGCTGCTTTTTCTTTTTGTAACCGCTTTAAAATAGGTTGCTTGAAAACGATGGCAATTGAACTGACAATCAAAATTCCCCCAGCAAAATACAAAATCAAGTTCGAAAAATTATTTTTGTTTTGTTTGTTAACAAAGCTCGAAGATACTGTCGCAAGCTTGGAAGGTTTGCTTAGAACTGGCAAAGTTGTAACCGCTGTTTGATTAGTTGCTGCTAAAATAGCGTTTTCTGAAGAAGAATTCTGAGCTTGGTTTGGAGTAGTCGTTGGGTTTGGAGTTTCCGAAATATAGATAAATTTGTTCTCCGAATTGGGAGTTGGGTCGGAAGTGATAAACCACTTAGAACTATTATCTTTGGCCCAGCTTTGACCTTTGACAGTTTTCTCATAAGTAAAACTTTCAACAACTGAGTCATCAGGTTTAAGGAGTCGTACGGAGTCTGAGAGATCGTTTAATTTGTAACTTTGAAAATTCAGGACAAAATAGCCTTTTGGTTGAATGATTGTGCCGTCAGCTATTATTTGCGGACTTGATTTACCTTCTTGATCATCCAGCTTCCAACCAGAAATATCGGCAGGCGTAGTACCATCGTTACGAATTTCGACCCATTCGATTTTATTCAATGGTTGGGCCATAAACTCACTTAAAACTGGTTTTCCTTCGAGTTTAGGGACTGGTTTTGTGACGGGGTTTTCTATTATTTGTGGATTTGTTTTGAGAAGTTTAACTGTATAAGCAGGGGAATCATACTTGTCACTACTACCTTCCTTTTGGATTCTAACCTGAAGTAAATTGTCTCCGACAACTGCAGTTGCAGAGGATTTTACCTTTAATTTACCAACCCAACTACCATCACTATTCGTCTGAAACGACGGAAACTTGTTCCAACTGACAGTATCTGATAACCAGACCCCATTGCTAATATCAAAAGTTTGACCCTTGCTGAGGTTGGAGCCACTTTGTCCTAAGCGGGCTTTCAAATGATAAATGGTGTCTTTCTCAGCCGAAACCGTAATATCGATTTCAAAAGCGGTTTCTAAGTAGATTTCGGCTGGGGCACTGACCTCCAAAAATTCGGCGGAAACAGGTCGGGGTGTAATAAGTATTGCTACTAAGACTAGCAGCGTCAGTGAAGTTCGAAAAAAAATGTGCATAAACTGTGATTTTTTTGAAAATAAATATTAGCAAGCAATAAACTTATATCTTCTGAAGTTGGGGGTCAACTGGAAATAAGAATATAGAAGTATATAAAACAATATACTAGTGAAAAGCTGTTGTTACAAAATGAAATTAGCGGATATGCCAGTAGATGGTTTTGGTTCCGTCGCCGTGGTCAATAATAATACCCTTACCTTTACCAGTTCCGGGTATTAACGCTGGACAACCATTGTCACTACCAAGATAAGCAGTACCACTTTTGGCAGCGTAAATTGGGGCGTTCCAACCAGCTGTCATATCAATAGCTGGATGACCGCCAGATTGTCCCAGTTGAGCGTAGAAAGCAGCGTTGGCTCCAAACCCTTGCGTAATTCTAGGGTTGGTTTGTGGCCAAGTAAGAGTGCCGTTGTTGAGATAAGGCATCGGATTTACAGCTCTACCTCCAACCAAATAACCAAAGTGTAAATGAGTTCCGGTGGAACAGCCCGTATTACCTTGAAAAGCGATAACCTCGCCTCTTTTCACTGGACCGAGTTTGGTACCAAGATTGAAAAGAGCTTGCTGAATAACCTGCTGATCAAGTTTTGATTGAGCCAGAGCCCGCTGATAATTTTGTTCGCTGTTTTTGGTGACTTCGAGAAGAACTGATTTTTGCTCCTTTTGTGAGTTTAACGAGACTTTTTGAGTATCAAGCTGAACTTTTAGATTTTCCTCACTTTTCTTTTGAGTTGAAAGGTTGTCTTTTTCTTGGGAAAGAGTTTCTTCGATTTCCTTTAGACTAGTGATCAGACGGATATCAGAATCGTGAATTGCCTCTGTGTATTTTTGCAGAACAAGAAAATTATTGAAACTATCAGTCGAGAGCATTAGCTCCAGAGGTTTGATATAACCTTGTTCATAGATTGCTCGGACGCGCTTGTTAGCTAGATCGGTTTTGAAATTTAGATCATCTTGAGTTTTGTCGAGTTTACCTTCGGTGTTGACCACTTCAATTGCAAGCTGGGCAATTCGGTTAACTGTTTCATCAATTTTGAGTTCAGTCAGTGCAATCTCGGAGTCAACTATGATGATTTGACTAGCTAGGGAACGTTCTTGGTGCTGGGTATCGGTGATTTTTCTATTTAGTTCTGATTGTTTTTTTAAATTGTTCTGCAGCTGCTTTTGCAGTTCAGTAAAAGTAGAGCCAGTGTTTTTGGGAAGAGAGTTTTGCGATAAAACTGCTGTCTCACTTGAAACAAGGGTTAAAGTCAGAAGCCCAAAAGCTAAAAAAACCAGTTTAAATTTTCGAAAAAAGCCGTGTTTATTGAACATAGATAGCTAAACCTCAAGATAACGCCTGGTTGCGACCCAAGCTCCAAAAGCACCAATGAGTATACCCAGCGCGATCTCAGCCAATAGAATATAAATGAATACTAGAAAATCAGTCGGGAAAATTGGTATCGGTGAAAAAGCCTTTTCAATATAAGGTGAAACAAAAGGAAAAACTAGGGCAATCGAACCGACTGCAGCTACTGCGCTGATGAAACCATACGTTGCTCCTTCAATCAAAAAAGGTGTGCGAACATACCATTTAGTGGCTCCAACGAGTTTCATAATCTCGATCTCCTCTTTGTGCAAAGAAATATTTAAACCAATTACAATCAGCGTGACTGTTATCGAAGTCAAAACTAAGAATAAGATTATTATCAATCCAACTATTCTCACAGTTGAAGTAATTTTTATTAGAGCATTTATGATTTCCTGATAATAAACAACTTTAGAAACTTGTGGTTCACTTTTTAGGCTGTTGGCAATATTATCAAAATCGGTAATTTTGTTTCCCGAAACCTCAACTGAGGCTGGTAGTATATCTGCCGGAACAAAATCCAGCAAAGCTGGTTCATTTTTGTTGCGCTCTTTATAAATTTCCAAAGCTTCGTCTTTGGAAACATATTTTACATTAGTAACAGAAGCGATTTTTTGAACGTTTATTTTAATATCTTCAACTTGAGAAGTTGTCGTGTCATCTTTGAGAAAAGCGGTGATTTGTGGGCGAGTTTCGTAGTAGTGAATTATTACATTTGAAGCCAAAGTTACTAGAATAAATAACCCCCCAACAAAAAAAGTCAAAAACATTACTAATATAGCTGCTAACGCATTGTAAGGGTTGCGGCGAATTCTTTTGGTTGCAGTTTTTGTTAAGCGATGTATTTGGGCCATTTATTTTTCCTTTTCAGCTTTTTTTTCTTTAGATTCTTCCTTTGAACCAGTTTTTTTGGTATCACCTATAATTTTACCGCTCTTTATCTCAATTCGTCTATGCGGTAAGGCTGAAGTAATGTCACTATTGTGGGTTGCCATCACAATTGTACTACCCATCGTATTTAGTTTCGTTAAAATTTGCATCACCTCCCAAGCACTTTGCGGATCAAGGTTTCCCGTTGGCTCATCTGCCAATAAAATCTCTGGCCGCAGTACCATCGCCCTGGCGATCGAGGTCCGCTGCGATTCTCCACCGGAGAGCTGTCCAGGAAAATGAGTTGCCTTGTCTTCTAGATTGACTAGTTTTAAGGTGTCCATGACTGTATCGGAAATTTCACTATCAGCTAAACCCATAACCTCCAACGGAAAGGAAACATTTTCAAAAACAGTTCTCTGAGGGAGTAACTTAAAGTCTTGGAAAATCGTGCCAACCTTTCGTCGTAGTATTGGCAAATTTTTGTCTTCAAGGGTAGAAACATCCCAATCGTCAACAACAACGCGCCCTGTCGTGGGAATTTCTTCACGAATAAGTAGTTTGAGCAAGGTAGACTTACCAGCGCCAGAATGGCCAATTAGAAAAACAAACTCTCCATCGCCTACCTCGAGGTTAAAACCTTGCAGGGCAAAATCTGAGCCGTATTTTTTGGAAACTTCTGCAAATCGAATCATAGCTAAAGAGTAAAAATTGATTTAGCCATATTAATGCCAAACCTGTAGAAAATAAAGTCTAGCAAAAGATAAGTTCAAAAGCAAATTTAGACAGTAGAGTTAAATCTTGATTTCCGCAGCGATAAATTTATCCAAATCACCGTTCAACACTCCTTCTGCATCGTTACTTTCTACACCTGTTCTTAGATCTTTGACCAGTTTATAAGGGTGAAGAACGTAGGAGCGAATTTGGGTACCCCAGCTAGCAGTTTTGTCCCAAGTTTTGAGATCTTTTTCTCTTTTTTCCTCATTGCTTTGTTGGATTTGGAAAATCTTTGCCGTCAGGATTTTAATTGCATTTTCTTTATTTTGGTATTGAGATCGTTCAGTTTGACATTTTACGACTATTCCGGTCGGTTTGTGAGTGATGCGAATTGCAGTTGAGACTTTTTGGACATTTTGACCCCCCGGACCACTGGAGCGAAAACTATCGTATTCCAGATCGGCCTCGTTTATTTGAATTTCTTTGGCGTCTGCAATTACTGGTAAAACTTCGACCAAGGCGAAAGAGGTTTGACGCAGGTTATCGGCGTTGAAAGGTGAAAGTCGCACGAGTCGGTGAGTACCTGATTCTCTTTTTAAAAACCCATAGGCAAATTTTCCTTTGATCTCAATAGTTACAGATTTTATCCCAGCTTCTTCCCCTTTTGTCTCATCGATTAGTGAAACATTCCAGTTTTTGGTTTCGGCATAGCGCTGATACATACGAGCCAACATTGCTGCCCAGTCCATTGCCTCGACACCACCTTGACCTGAGTGAATACTAAGAAAACAATCTGAACTGTCATACTTTCCTGATAAAAAAGCCTTGGTTTCTTTTTCGGAAATTTCAGCTTCAAGTTCATTAAATTCCTTATCTAAATCAAGATTTTCAACCTCGCTGGCGGATAAATCCAAAAGTTGCCCTAAAGTTTCAAAACGGCTTTTAAGCGTTTCTGTCTCTTTTAACTCTGAGCGAATGTCAGAAATTTGTTGCATTACTTGTTGAGCATTCAAAACATCAGTCCAAAAGTCACTCTTTAGTGCCTCTGCTTCCAAAACACGCAGATTTTTCTGCGCATTGTTCTCATCAAAATTTTTAGTCAAAGCTTCAAAACGCTGTTTTAACTCAGCCAACTTATCTTTTAAGTCGTTCATACTTAGGCTATATTAACAAAAACGATCAAGTGTTTTTGACAGGTAGCCTTATTTTGTGGTAAAGTCGACTACCTTCTGCCACAAAGACCTCAATGAATTTATGAGACCTTATATTCCACCGCGAGAAAGACGATCATCTCGTCGACCAATTTCCTTAACTGGGGTTGTGGTTTCGTTGTTTATGTTTTTTTCTTTGATTAGTTTGGTTTCTTTTGTTCAAGCAAGTTTTATAAACCAGCCACCAGCTATCGCAAATGATGTTAGAGCAGAGCAAGAGCAAATTAGCGACAGTGTGAAAGGAGTGAAAGCAACTGAAGGGCAAATACGCGAGGTAAGGTTTCAGGAAATTCCAGCAGTACTAAACAATTTACCAGTTGAGCGCTACTGGCCAGTAAGGGGTAAAATTACCACCCATTTTTCAAGCTACCATCCGGCTATCGACATTGCAATTGCAAGGGGAACACCAATCCATTCATATGCAAGTGGGATTGTGGTTACGGCACGATCTGGTGGTAGTTGGGGACGGCATCTTGTAATAAGGCACAACAACGGTTATGAGTCAGCTTACGCTCATTTGAATACTATTTTAGTCTCAGAGGGACAGCAAGTAGATGTTTCAACTGTCATAGGAACAGTCGGAAGTACAGGCAGATCGACCGGTCCACATCTACACTTTCAATTAACAAAAGATGGCCGTGCTATTAATCCCTTACGAACTTTACCCTAAGATTTACCTTCAAGAAAACTACTAAGAAAACTACCCCAGACAATATGATTTACCAGAGCAAGAAATAATATTTTGCCGTCATTTCCAGCGTAAACAGCCTCTTTAAAAAAATCTGTTATACCCCCAAGAATCAACAGAACTATCCAAACAAGAATCCCAAACAGGACTCCTTTCATTAGAGCCGTTCCTGGGAGAAAGTCTGCAAACCAGTAAGAATAGATGTAGCCGAGTAAAACACTAAAGACAATTGCAACGATCAAAACTGCAAAAAAGTTTGGAGCTAAGTCAAATAGAGCAGACCAACCCCCAAAAGTACCAAGTGCAATTCCAGACAAAAGTGCTATCAGAGCGGAATTTACTCCTGCGCGGATGATTTTTTGATCCAAATTAATTCACCTCCTTTTCGAAGCGTTAATAACTATATTATGGGATTTATTGTTTTTCGGAGTCAATACTAGATTTAGCTGAAATTTTGGTTTTGTTCTGTAAAAACAGATGTAGAAAGAAAAATACTATAGATATAACAATAAGAATTGTTGAATTGATGATTAAGGCTAGGGATATTTTATTTAAAAAACTGCCCAAATTATCAGCAGCTAAACTGCTTATCGAGCGTGAAAGATCAGAGTTTTGCTCAAAACTGATTAGTGAGCCAAAACTATTTTGCAGCATTTCCGGTTTTACAAAAATCAAAAAAATTAGCCCAAAAGCAAATGGAAGAATACTCGCTGAAAAGAGTGTGGACGAAGACCATTTGAAACTAGAATCTACTCGTGGAAGTCGACTTAAGAAAAGTAGTATCGAAAGCAAAATTGTTACAACTGTTAACAACCCAATTATTGAATTTAGATCTTCCAAAACTTTTCTTAAGTTTTGTAGCACGCTTTTTTTAGTATGTTGTTCGATTTGATCAAGTTTGATAATTTCAGGATCGGTTTTAATCTCTGATTCGGTGATAACCAAGGACTTAGGGGAGTTTTTTGAAAGTTCGGTAGTGATTTTTGAAACTTGAGATTCTTGAAGCAATTGTTCACTTGTTTTTCCAACAGGTTTACAAGTTAAGGGTGAATTTTCTTTCAAAGAGAGCCTTTGCTCTTGAGCATTATCACACAACGGTAGTGAATCAATATAACGTTTAAATTCGGGGGTCAGGTTTTCAGTCAGTGACGTAACATAGGGCTCTACAGCGATTTTTGTTGAAAAAGACTCTTGCTTTCCAGTTAGATAATCATGACTGTCAGATACTAAGAGTTCCAAATCTTTGGAAAGTTGGGATTTGTCTAAATTTTTGATAATCGAAATTAGTACCTCTTTAGGAATAAATGTTTGCCCATCTTCTTGAGCTCCCGACTCTACTATAAGAGGGGGGATGATTTCTTGCCCAACCCGTGTAAAAGTGTTATTCGATTTAAGAATCGAGATAAAAGCTTCTTTATTCAAGAAAACCGAAGTGATTGAGAGAGTAAAAACAAGTGCAACAATTGTTGGCACTAAAATAAACGAAATTAAACTTGAGAAAGAGTTTCGTAGAAAACCAAGCATTGTCAATTTATGAACAAACTAAACGAACCAGTAATTTCTTTTACTAAAAATAAGTATACAGCAATTAAGCTCAAGATCAGTAGTAAATAGTAAAACGAAATTTTCTTGCTTAATTTTTCTGGATGAAAAGTCCAACGGCTGTTTACCGAATAATTAAAGATAGCAACAATTGGTATGGAGAGAAATTTTGCCAACAAGTCAAAAATTCCCAAATAATGAGTATAAAGTAATATTTGCATCTGCGAAACCATTAGGCCCCCAAACGCGACTATCTGAAAGACAATTAGTTTTTTATAAATCGACCGTTGTCGGTTTCTTTGAGCAAAGGTCCAAAGATTATTAAAAGTAAAAGTCCAGATAATTGCGGCTTCTACATTAATTGGATTGGCTTGCAGCGGTGACAGATGGAAAAATCGGGTAAGCAAGAAAAAGAGTGAATAATCAACTACAACTCCAGACAAACCGACAAATGCGAATTTTGTGAAAGTTTTTTTGCGATGAATTAAGAAAAACAATCTTTCGAGAAGAGTTCCACTATTTCGGGAGTGAATAATTCTGATTTTAAGTAGGTCAGTTAAAATTTTGAACCCATCGCTTAAAGGATTTACTTTTGAGTCTGGTGAATTTGCCCAAACTATTGGAACTTCGGCAATTTTCAAACCCTGTCTGTTTGCTAGGAAAAGTAACTCGATATCAAAGGCATAACGGTAAATTTTTTGCTCTGCAAAAATTGACTTAGTTGTAGTTTTTTTGAAAGCTTTGAAGCCACATTGGGTATCCTTCAACCCTCTAACAGCTAAAACTTGAATCAACAGATTTGCCAAGCGTCCCAACCTTTCACGTAATTGGCTTTGATGCTTTTCGATAACAGCACTGTTGATCGCCCGGGAACCAATAGCAATATCAGCACCTTCGTTTATTTTTTCAAGCAACTTAGGAGTTTCACTAATTGGGGTTGAAAAGTCAGCGTCTGTAAAAAGAACAATATCGCCATTTGCATTTTCAAAACCAGTTTTTACCGCAAACCCCTTACCACGGTTTTTTTCAAGGCTGATAATTTTAAAATTGCTAATTTCATCCTTGAAACCCTCAGACACCTTAATTGTCGAATCAGTACTACCGTCATCAACGAGTAAGACTTCTGTTTTTTCGGGGTAACTTTTAAGAAACTCAGACAACTCTTTTAATGAGTTAACTAGGCGTTTTTCTTCATTGAAGGCTGGAATTACGAATGAAATCATGTTTTAGATAGTATAACTAGCAAAAGCAAATAAAGTGACTTGCATTTATTACTATAGATAGTTTAACTTAGTTAGGAGTCTTTTTACTCGATCAATTCTGCCAAAAAACAAATGGTAAAACTTTTTTTGCTTTTTTCTGGGGTGGTGTCGTTTTTATATTTTCTCAAACCGCAATATTTTAGCCCTATACAAGCATCTGGTGAAAAGGTTTTGGGAATAAGGACGATAAATCAAGCAGTAAATATAGAAACTGTTAAAACAGCCCTCAACATTTATTGCATTAACAAACAAGGTTTACCAAACAAATTGAATCAACTATATGAGAATGAGCTTTCAAAAGACAAATATTTGGATTTGGATGCATACTTTTCTTATTCCCCAAAAATGGGGTGTGAATTCAACTTGACGCCAAGATAACTAGTGTTATTAGTCGTGACTTAGATTGGTGGTTTTGCTATCCTGTTCTAGGAGATCACCCAGACAATTCTATGAAGCTAACAAACAACTTGATCAACAGACTAATATTTATCTTAGCGCTTCTTGGTGGTTTGATATCGTCTTATCTACTTTATACCTATGTTGTCGAAGTACCAATCGTTTGTGTCGATACTGGTTGTGAGATTGTTCGAGAGAGCCCCTATTCATATTTTCTTGACGTCCCACTGCCGGCATTTGGGTTGATGATGTACGTAGCCATACTTCTATTGAGTTTTCTTCGAACTACTTTGGAAAAGAATGACCATCATCATTTAGCTACTAAGTTAATATCTGTCTCCGCTTTGGTTGGTGTTTTGATATCAGTGTATTTGACTTACTTGGAAGCAATTGTAATCAAAGCTTACTGTATGTGGTGTGTTGCCTCTGCCTTTATAATTGTTTTGATATTTGTACTATCTGTGATTGAGCTCAGGAGGTTGAAATGAAAATAAAAGGTGAGTCCATATTTTTTGTTGGGATTATTATCGTGGTTTCGGTTGGACTAGCTGGTTTGTTTGCGCTTTCAAATAAACCGACCGAAGTTGTCGACACAAAAACTTTTGTTCGTAACAATAATTATTTTCTTGGTCCTAAAGATGCAAAAGTGGTTTTGGTTGAGTTTGGGGATTTTCAGTGCCCAGCTTGTAAAGCCACCGAACCAGTCTTACAGCAAGTACGAGCTGAATATAAAGACAAGATAAAATTTGTTTTCAAACATTTCCCGCTGCCATCTCACAATAACGCAATTATTACTGCTAAGGCAGCTGAGGCTTCAGGGGCGCAGGGAAAGTTTTGGGAGATGCACGACTTGATTTATGAAAGGCAAGACAACTGGTCAAGTCAAAGAAATCCGAATAACCTTTTAGCTGAGTATGCAAAAGAATTGGGTCTAGATGTTGAGCAATTTAAAAAAGATCTGGAAAGTGAAAAGTTTACTGACATAATAAATAAAGATAAAAGTGATGGGATTGATGTAAGCGTTGACGCAACGCCAACATTTTTCTTAAATGGAGGAAAAATAACTGGTGGTCTATCTCTTGAAAGGTTTAAACAAAAAATAGACGAAAAATTAAACCAATAAATTTATCCCTTGAGAAACAGAAACTTAATTGGTAACCTTAATTTATGCAAAAAAAATAATTTTTGCTAATGAATGGAAAACCTTGCTCAAAAACTTAGAGAGAAAATTAGTGGAGATATCGTTTCTGATCCCAAAACTCTCGATCTCTATAGTCATGACACCTCAATCTTCGAACTCAAACCTCAAGTAATTGTTTACCCTAAAAATAGTGAAGATGTCGGTAAATTAATAGAGTTTGTTTCCGAAAACAAACAATCAAATCCAGAATTGTCCCTAACAGCTCGTAGTGGTGGAACTGATATGAGCGGTGGGGCAATCAATGATTCGATAATTGTCGATTTTACTCGGTATTTCAACCATATTAAAGGTTTCGGAGATCATGAAGTTGAAGTAGAACCAGGTGTTTTTTATCGTGATTTTGAGAAGGAAGCTGATCGGAGAAACCTTCTTTTACCTAGCTATCCAGCTTCAAAAATGATTGCTGCTTTAGGAGGAATGGTAAATAATAATTCTGGAGGAGAGAAAACTTTAACCCACGGAAAAACTATCGATTATGTGGAATCTTTAAAGGTAGTTTTGCATGACGGTAAAGAGTACACTCTCAAGCCTTTAAACAAAGAAGAGCTCGATGTAAAACTTGGACAAAGCGATTTTGAAGGTCAAATTTACCAAAAAATTTATAAATTAATTGAGGATAATTATGACCTGATTAAAGCCGCCAAACCAAATGTTAGCAAAAATGCCACTGGTTACAATATTTGGGACGTTTGGGACAAAAAAACTTTTGATCTGACCAAACTTTTTGTCGGGGGGCAAGGGACTCTTGGGTTTGTGACAGAAGCAAAATTAAAGTTAATCGACGAGAAAAAATTCACTGGGCTTTTAGTTATCTATCTAGAGGAATTGGATAAACTTCCACACGTAATTCAAAATGTCGTTGCCACAACGCCAGAGTGTTTTGAGGCTTTTGATGACCATACGATGAAATTGGCTCTTAAATTTATACCAAAATTCATTCAGATTTTAGGCTTAAAAGGGACGATTGATATGGGAATTCACTTTTTGCCGTCGCTTTTTATGTTTGCTACTGAAGGAATTCCCAAGTTCACACTATTGGTTGAGTACGATGGACAGACCCAAGCAGAAGTTGATCAAAAGCTGGCCAATTTGGAAAAAGAAGTTGAGCACTATGATATAAAAACTAGTACTGCTAACACCAAGCAAAAAGCTCAGAAATACTGGGTGATTCGTCGTGAAAGCTTCAATTTACTTCGTAAAAATATCAAAAACAAACACACTGCGCCATTTATCGACGATTTTATTATTCGCCCTGAGTATTTGCTTGAGTTTATGCCCAAGTTAACCAAAATTCTAGACGAATATGAATTGCTTTATACAATAGCTGGGCATATGGGGGACGGTAACTTTCACATTATCCCATTGATGGACCTGCGAGAGCAGTCAGAGCGTGAAAAAATTCCTCTCGCGGGGGAGAAAGTTTATGATCTTGTGTTGCAGTACAAGGGTTCAATTTCCGCCGAGCACAATGATGGCATGATTAGAGGAATGTATCTGAAAAAAATGTATGGTGAGAAGATGTTTGAAATTTTTAGAGAAGCCAAAAATATCTTTGATCCGAATAATATCTTTAATCCCCACAAAAAAACTGATGCCAACATGGACTTTTCTATGAAACACGTTCGAGATCACTTCTAAACTAATTGCTAGAGCTATTTAATATTTTTTGCTTAATGCCCCAAAAACTATACCCGTCCAAATAGACACCAGACCAAAAAGAATAATTAGTCCTGAAAATAGATAGGTAATGATTCCTAGGTTAAGGGCAGTGGTGAGAGTAGTAGCCGTTACCCAAATGTTTCGAGCGGCATTTGGAACCATTACTGGTTTACCATCAGTACCGAGAACTGCACTTCCTGAAGCGTCAGGTTTGGCTACTTGCTGAGGCATTTCCGCGTACACTTTGTCATTAGTTACTTTTAGGGTGTGTTTTCGAATTACATCAGCTTGTGCTTTAAGTGTTAGGGGATCACGTACTGGAGTATTGGGAATTGAGGCGTCTTCTGGGGTAACAATTTTTTCCCGCTCCACATTTTGATAAGTGAACATTATTGCCCAAACCCCACCAATTACCATAATAATTCCAACCAAAATGGCTAAGACAGACGAGAGAGTAAGTAATTTTTTCATGGCAGTAAATATCCTCCTACTTTCAGTATAGAGTTTCTACCGAGATTAGGCAACTAAGTATCGTAAAGTAAATTTGAAAGATTAATTTGTAGGTAGTACAATTTTATTAAGAAATTTATGAAGGCTTATAGAAGATTTAAGAAGAAATACAAAATTTTTCACATTTTTTTGGTAGCAATCGCAGTAGTTATGCTGTGGAGAGGTGTTTGGGGATTATTGGACACGTACCTTATACCAGATAATCCGCTTCTAAGTTATGCAATTTCCATTTTTTCTGCTTTT
>JANWIZ010000004.1 GCA_025449635.1 Patescibacteria group bacterium | reverse complement strand
TATTGGTTCCATATTGGCGACCGAGCCGGGAAATGCTAAGGTTAAGATCCCTTCGTTATCAGAAGATCACGTTCTATTTCTGGAAAAACAAATTGATACCATGGAGGAGGAGCTTCAGCCCCTTCGTTTTTTTATTTTGCCGGGCGGACATTCTTCCGTTTCCTTTTGCCATGTTGCAAGGACCGTATGCCGCCGGGCCGAGCGCCTAACCACAGCGTTGCATGATCATGAAAAAATAGATTTATTGGTTTTGAAATATCTCAACAGACTATCCGATTATCTTTTTGTGCTGAGCCGTAAAATGAGCCAGGAATTGGGAGTGGAGGAAATGCCGTGGAAGCCGTGAGTCCTGGTGAGCGAATTGTTTAGGGATTGAATCCAGTATATCTTTGATTTAAAGAACTACGCATACCGCCCTTGTTGCGTGTTCCTCACCAACAAGCGCAGGCGCGCCAAGACCTACACACGTCACCCCCTGATCGACCAATTATTTTGTATCCGTTTTTTTTAAATATTCTAACAATTAACAATCCATGACAACCGTAAACCCCTACCTCACTTTTAATGGTAACTGTGAAGAAGCATTTAATTTCTACAAAGAAGTTTTTGGTAGTGATTTTCAGTATGTAGGAAGATATAAAGACATGCCAGCAGCTGATAGGGAGAATTTTCCAACCGAAGGGGATAAAAAAATTATGCACATTTCTCTACCCATTAGTAAAGAGACCATCCTGATGGGGTGCGACAGCTCAGAAACATTTGGACAGGCAATCACCTTTGGCAATAATATTTCCCTCGCTATCAACACGGATAGCAAAGAGAGCGCTGACAAAATTTTTGACGGACTTTGTGTTGGAGGGCAAATAAAAATGCCGATGGACGAAACTTTTTGGGGCGCATACTTCGGTGTTGTTACGGACAAATTTGGAATTCACTGGACGGTCAGCGCTGACTTAAAAGCGAGCTAACGGGATACGGTTACAAATGACAACAAATGGACTTAAGGTGAACCATTTCCCTTTTTTAAATGATTTTATGGATTTTGAAATCTTCTGTCGCAGATTTACCTTTTGGATCCAATAAAGATATATAGGACATACGCTTCATATCTAGTCGTTAGGTGCAAGGCGGAAGGATCAAGAATTTATGGACAACAAACGTGGGTTCAAATTACCAGACTCTATTCTGCGAGGCCTGATGCACAAATAGAAGTCGAACTGATTGCTCACCTTCAAAAGAGTAAAAAGTAAACTATTTTAAGGAGGGAAAATTTCACCCTAATATTACATCGATCGAACGAAAGGATGACTATGTCCTGAGAGAGAGTATCACGTTCTCACCCTAAATTTTGGTTTTTGCGATTATTGCAAATGAATACCTGATAATCCCTTTTAATTGCGATAAACGATAATCAATTTTAACTCATATGCGTACTATGAGGCCACGGGACCAGCATGTTACACTACTTTTATCCCACAAACCCATAACATATGAATAGGTTCATCGTACCAATTCTGCCATTTGCGTCGCCGACTATTAGAACTTTATCTGCTGATACAATAAAGTCGACAGCCGTTAAACTTTTGATAACGAAAAAGATATCGTTACTACTTATTATCACAATTTTCTTTACGGTTGAAACGTTTTCGCAAACTCCTGGCGATGGAATGAAAAAAATCGATGGCTGCTTTTCAGCAGTGAAAACCGACGTCAAAACCAACAGTATCTCTATTTCTAAAACATTTTGCGTTGGTGATAAAATAACTGTCAAATTACAGGGCGACAAAATTCATGGAAAAATAAGTAAGCTGTCAAAAGATTACATTGTTATGGCTGATAATTCTGAAATCGACGTTAGCAAGATTAAATGGATCAAAAAGTCGAAACTGACTGCCAGTAGAGCGATTGTGAGTGTACTAGTGGCTGCCGCTGGTGTAGCACTAATTGCAACTTCTCAGGAAGGTGAAAATAGTTACGGAGAAACTGGAGCTCTAGTCCTAACTGGAGCGGCATTAGTACCCGTCGGTATAGTGATATTTGTAAGTCGTACAAAATTTCGGATTGAAAGAGGTGATCAATTGATCTTTGTAGATCCACCAAATCAAGTAAAACTTTAGGCAGTACGCTGAGAAATTTGGCCATGTTAGATAATCATTCACACTTATAATCTGAATAGTTTGCTGCTAAGATAATCCGAATCAAATAATGATGGGCACGCACGAGCCACAACACCATAACTATAAGTCATGCAGGCACGCCCGTGCCGATGAACGAAACTTTTTGGGGCGCATACGTCGGAATGGCTACGGACAAATTTGGAATTCACTGGACGGTTAGCGCTGAATTAAAAGCGAGCTAAATGGAACGTTTACAAACGACAACAAATGGATTCTAAGGCGAAACATTTCGATTTTTAAATGATTTAGGGACTTTTAAATTTTTTGCTGCAGATTTACCTTTTGAATCCAATAGAGATATATAGGACATACGTCTCATATCGAGACGTTGGCGGTCATTTGCTAAAGTAGGACAATGAGACTGAGAAAAATACTATTGACAAGGGACTTTGAATTAAGCATTTCTTACAATGACGTTAAGGATACTTTAAAGAAAAAACTTAACGACAATTTCTTTAAGGGGTACATTGATAAGGACGATTCTGTCCTTTATTATCGGTCGGACTTCTTGACAATTCCTGGAGTAACTAAAATACCAGTGATTCAAGTAAAATTTGAAAGAGGAATTGATCCAGAGTCGCAGACAAAAATTGAATTCAAAATAATTACTTCATTATTGATAATCATCTTCTTAGCAATTACAGTGCTATGGACTATCTATTTTTTTAATGTTGAAGGGTTGAGGAAATCGAGCAATGGCTTTATTGTTCCTGTATTCGGGACTCTATTCTTCTATGGACTTATATTTGTGAGATACATAATCGAGCTTTCATATTTTAAGAACGAACTAAAGAGATTCGGTGACGCAAACGACCGCCAATAAAAGCTATAAAACATATGCTGTATTGTAGGTTCTTAAAGTGTGTGCTATTAAATTTCGTTTGCAACGTGGGACAAAGGCGTAGATATTTAAACGCATACGTTTTATAAGCTAAACGTTGGCGGTAACTTTTTTGGACATCTTGAGTAACCATCAAATCGAACCATGACAGATTGGTACAGACGTAAAACCTGGACAAAAGAAGACGAGGAGGAATTTTTTGTCAAACTGGGACGGGCAAGAAAGGACGGACGGGCTCAATATTTAAGAGTTCAGGCGATAGAACTAATAGAGACCAAGGACAAATACCTTTTGGATATTGCTGAGGTTTTATTGAACAAGATTTTGACAGACTATCCGGACAATCGAATCGAAAGAAGTCAGACTTTCAATTCACTCGGAGAAATCTATAAGCTAAGAGAGAATTTTGATAAAGCCGTGGAATACTTTAAAAAGTCACTTGATTTTGAGAAAGAATTCCCGAATGTAATTACAACAGCCTATTTGAACTTTTCTGAAACAGTTGTTCAGGCCGACAAGACAGAACTTTATGACGAAGTTGAGAAATTGCTGACTGAGAAAATAAAGAAAGACACTTTGACATTTCCCGTTCAGAACTACATAATGTACTCCGTACTTTCGGTCATTGCGGACTTTAAAGGCGACATTGAAAATGCTAAAAAATACTCAGAGATAGCCGAGAGGAACGCGACAACAAGGACTAATACTTTATGGAATCCTAAAAAGAAAACTTGGGGGACTGTGAAAGAGAGAAAAGGTTGGTTAGACAGACTTATAAACAGAGAATAAAAAACTACGCCAACAAATGTTTATTCCAGCTTGGGGTGAAGTGTAAATTTGAAGTTTTGTTTTCTTAATTTCGTTCAGCAACGTGGGATAGTGACGCGCTTCGAAAACCCAAGCCGTCATAAACATAAACGTTAGCGCCAATGCCCTTCGTGCCACGGAACAAATTCTCCAAGACAATAAAAAGTAACGGCTGACAAGCGCACCTATTAAGTTTCTCCACGGGACAAGTGAACGTTTCTTTATGCAACGTGGGACTGAAAACAAAAAATAAAACTTGGGACACGGTTGACAAATAACTTTCGTACCATATCCCCCATCACACTGCAACCGGGAGAGATTCTCGCCCCGCCTTTGGCACATACCATTGCCGCACTCCATCCCACATCCAAAGCAATGACAAGAGCCAAACCCATCCGCGAGAAACACAGGCTAATCATGATGTAAATATCTCTTCTTAAAATCACTGGGGTTATCCCCAACAATTTTCTTGAACAGCTGACTAAAATGAGAGATGCTGGAAAATCCTACCGAATAGGTCGTTTCGGAAATGTTCTTGCCATTCAACAAATAGGTTTTGGCCTGACTGATTCTATACTGGTTTACGAAGTCAGTAAAAGTCATATTGGTTTGCTTCTTGAAATAACGACAAAAGGCAGCTGTGCTGAGGTTCACTTTTGCGGCAATAACATTTACATCCGGACTTTCATTGAAACTGGCATGGATGTACTCGTAAACAGATGACATCCTAATTTTATCTTTCAAAAAGACCTTTACACTCGTATCGCGGTCATTTAGCAATTCATATTCATGACTGTCGGCCAGTAATTGAAATATCTCCAACAAACAGAGCAACTGTTCGAACGCAGGAAGGTGAAGCATACGTTGAAGTTTTTCCGCTGCCTTCCTTTTGGTTTCGCCATGAAAGGATATGGCCTTTGTTGCACGATCAAATAATTTTTGAATGGTTACGAACTCCGGTGACTGGCGAAAGGCTGTACCCAGAAAATCTTCCTTCATCTGAATGACGATTTGTTTGTATTCCGTCTGCAGTTCGTAATCAAAGTTCAAGTGGGGAATGTTTGACCCGATGAAAATCAGATCACTTCCCAGGTAGCTGGAAACGTGCTGACCAACATGTCGAATCCCCGACTGAGCCTCAACAAAAGTCAATTCAAATTCAGGATGATAGTGCCAATAGAAATACTGCTTCAGACTGGGCGTAAATATCTTGAAGGACTGCCCCGGACCGGGTATCACTTTCTCCAGTTGAATTTTCAAAGGGTATTATGTTTATCCCATAAATATACTTTTTTGAACATTGAATTCTGGAAAAAAGTCAATAGAGAGCAAAAAGTGGTCATTTATGACAAAAATCATGTTTGTTCAGCACACCACCTTTGTGATAAACAAAGCACAAAACCATGAAACAAGAAACCATGGCACCCACTATGGTGCCGAACAAAAATCACCAGGACATTCCGGGAAATCCGTCCACCGCCACCAGCAGCAAGATAAAACTTCGCACAAACCTCGATGACGGAAAAGGACTTAGGGCACTGAGTGAAGACGATTGGAAATTCTGGCTATACAACGGATATGTTATTGTACGGAATGTTGTTCCTCGCGAGCAAGCTGAAGCCACCGCAAAGTTTTTATGGGAGTTTGAAGAGAAGGATCTCAATAATCCGGAAACATGGTACACGGCTCCACGGGCTGAGATGAAAATGAAAGAACTTACCAATACCGGAATGGTAGAAGTGTACAATCACCAAACGCTTTGGAACAACCGTCAATCACCCAAAGTACATGCTGCATTTGCGGATATCTGGGGATCGGAAAAACTTTGGTGCACCATCGATCGTGCCAATCTGAATTTTCCATTGCGTCCTGGTTTCGAGTACAAGGGTTTTATTCATTGGGATTATGATCCGGAAACAAAACCCCAAAATGTACAAGGCGTATTGGCGTTGGCCGATCAAAATGATGAGAAGATGGGTGGGTTTCAGTGCATACCTGAATTATTCAGAACCTATGATACGTGGAAGCTCACGCAACCCGAGGATCGTGATCATTTCAAACCAGACACCACAGGTTTTACGCCAACGAAAGTAAAACTAAACGCTGGTGACCTATTGATCTTCAACAGCTCACAGCCCCACGGTATTCGTGCCAATCTTTCAAAAGACAAAGTGAGGATTGCTCAATACATTTCAATGATGCCAGCTGAAGAAGAAAATGAAGAACTCCGCTTGTGGAGAATTAATTCCTGGAAAAATAGAATTGCTCCGCAGGGCTATGCGTTTCCGGGCGATC
>JANWIZ010000003.1 GCA_025449635.1 Patescibacteria group bacterium | reverse complement strand
ATCGAAGTGGATAAAAAACTCAATCGCTTAGTTTTTTCCGAAAGAGACGCTCATCCTGAAGAAGCCAAACTTCCAAAAGTCGAATTTCAATTTAAAGAAGGTGATAATCTCGAAGGTAAGGTAAATAAAATACTTCCATTTGGGCTTTTGGTTGGACTTCCAGGGGAAGTTGAGGGTTTAGTACATATCAGTGAGATTTCTTGGGAAAGAGTGGGAAACCTAGAAGAGATGTATAAAGTTGGTGAGAGTATTAAAGCAAAAGTTAGTAGCATTGATCCAAGTACAGGAAAAATCGGTTTATCAATTAAAAAACTGCAAGAAGATCCTTGGAAAGAAGCTGAGAAGAAGTATCAGCTCGGAAAAGAAATTGAAAGTACGATCAGTCGAGTTAGTTCTTACGGTGCTTTTGTTCAGCTTGAGAAAGGAATTGAAGGTTTGATTCATTCTTCCAAGATTCCTTACGGTGTTAAGTTCACCCAGGGTGATAAAGTGAAAATAAGTATTGATTTATTCAACCCAGATCAGAGACGAGTTGCCTTGCGTTTGGTAACAGAAGAAGCAGCTGGTGAAAAGGTTGAAAAGAAGGCTAAGAAAACCAAAAAAACTGAAAAAGAAAGTTAGGCTTTATTATGTCCAAGAAAGTGACTGAAAAATTCACAGAACGGGCCAAGAAAGCTCTTTTTACCGCCATAAAGGAAGCTAAAGGTTTTGGCTCCAATACTATTGATACGGAACATATTTTACTTGGGTTGCTCTCGGATAATACCTCAGTTGCCTCAAAGATTCTCAGCAATTATTCCCTTGATCTCGGAAAAGTTCGGGAAGCGGTTTTGACCAGTAGTGATCCAAAACTTATTGCCGAAACTGAAGATGCGTTTACTGAAAGCTCCCAAGAAGTACTTGCTTCAGCGACATTGCAAGCTTATCTCGCAGGAAGCAGTTACGTTGGAACCGAGCACATTCTTTGTGGTTTGGCAAAGACTACCTCAGGTCTTGCGTGTCACATATTACGATCTTGGGGAGTGACTTATGAAGTCGTCAAATCAAAAATAGACTCTTACACAACAGCAAAATCAGGTCAACAAACTACCGAGATTCAAACCCCACTACTAAATACGTATAGTCGAGACCTAACGGCTTTAGCAGAGGAAGGTGAGCTTGATCCAGTCATTGGTCGAGCTGAAGAAATTGACCGAGTTTTACAAATTCTTGCAAGACGTACCAAAAACAATCCCATACTTTTAGGAGATGCAGGTGTAGGGAAAACTGCAATCGCAGAAGGATTGGCGCAAAAAATTGTTGATCGCGAAGTGCCTGAACGTTTTTTTAATACGAGACTGATCAACCTTGATCTCAATGCTTTAGTTGCGGGAACCCGTTTCCGTGGAGATTTTGAAGAAAGACTGCTTGGTGTACTTGATGAAATAAAAGAAGCTAAAAATATCATCATCTTTATTGACGAAATTCAAACAATTGTTGGCGCTGGAGGAGCAGGTGGAGCCTTGGATGCTGCCAATATCCTCAAACCAGCCCTGTCTAGAGGAGAGCTTCGTTGTATTGGCGCAACTACACTCGAAGAGTATTCGGAATTTATTGAGAATGATTCCGCTCTGGAGCGTAGATTTCAGCCAATCCTTGTTTCTGAACCTAATAAAGAGATAACGATACAGATTCTTAAGGGTTTGAAATCTCGTTACGAGTCTTTTCATAAAGTGAAAATTAAGAAAGGGGCTTTGGAAAAAGCAGTAGTTTTGGCACAGAGGTATTTGGTTGACCGTCATCTTCCCGACAGTGCGATTGACATTATTGATGAAGCTTCTTCAAAGAAAGCTGTAAGTTCTGGAGGTTTGTCAAAAAATGCTGCAAAAATAGAAGAAAATATAGCAGAAATTAAAGAGGAAAAAGAAGAATTAATAAAAAAAGAAAGCTATGATCAGGCCGTAGAGATTCGAAAAAAAGAAAAGAATTTAGAAAAAAAATTAAAAGAAATTCTCAAAGAGGATAAATTAAAAGAGCAAGAAAGAATTGTGGTGGAAGAAGACATTGCCAAAATTGTTTCGATAATGACTGGAATACCAGTTGAAGAGTTAACTCAAAGCGAAGCTGAGAAATTGTTGAACTTGGATAAAGAATTGGAGAAAAGAGTCTACGGTCAGACTGAAGTGATAAATTCAGTAGCTAGTGTGCTGAGGCGAGCGCGGGTCGGTTTGTCTGACTCTCGTCGCCCACTAGGATCGTTTATTTTCCTTGGAAGTAGTGGGGTTGGTAAAACACTACTGGCTAAGAGTTTGGCAGAAACTTTATTTAATGATGAAGCTAGCCTAATTAGGCTGGATATGAGCGAATTTTCCGAACCACATACCGTTGCTCGTTTGGTTGGAGCACCTCCAGGATATGTCGGTTTTGAGGAAGGTGGGGAATTGGCTGAGAAACTGAAACATCACCCTTACTCGATTGTACTTTTAGACGAGATCGAAAAAGCTCATCCTGAAGTGTTTAACATTTTGTTGCAGGTTCTTGAAGATGGTCAATTAACGGATGGTCGTGGTAGAGTGGTTAATTTTCGCAATACAGTTATTATCATGACTAGTAATGTTGGCAGCCATTTGATCAAAAAAGAAGGTAGTCTTGGTTTTGGTGAAGTTAGTCTTAACTCGATCGAAAGCGAAGACAGTCGCTATTTTGAAATCGCAGAGAAACTTAAAGAGGAACTTAAAAGGAACTTTAAGGTTGAGTTTTTGAATCGAGTTGACTCTACGTTAGTTTTTCGACCTTTGAATAAACGAGTAGTAGAAAAAATCGCAAAGCATTTAACTTCCGAAATTAAATCTCGACTTAAAGAACAAAAAATTAAGCTTGAAATTGCAGATAATGTTTTGACTTATCTTGCCGAAAAAGGTTTTTCTCCAGAATATGGAGCGCGGGAACTACGTCGGATTGTTCAGGAGGAGATCGAAAACCCGCTTTCCGAGGGTATTTTATCAGCAAAATTCAAACCTGAACAAAAAGTAAAAATCAAAATCAAGGATTCAAAGCTAGTTTTAGTCTAAGGTTAGCCTTGTTAAAACCAAATAGCTTTTCTAAATTAGGATCAGAAAATGGCTAAGACAACCACAATTTACATTTGCCAACAATGTAGCTACCAAAGCCCACAATATCTGGGAAAATGCCCAAACTGCTCTAGTTGGAACACCTTAGTGGAGAGTATTGATCGGACTGCCTCAAGCTCTGCTAAAGCTTCACTAGGACCAGTCCCAAAGCCTGTAAAACTTTCAGAAACGACCCAGAAGCCATTAGTTCGTCTAAAGACTAAGGTTGATGAACTCGATAGAGTCTTGGGTGGAGGGATAGTTCCTGGATCGGTTGTGCTTTTGGCTGGAGATCCAGGTATTGGAAAATCGACTTTACTCCTACAAATAGCAGCCAAGTTTAAAGCACTATATATTTCCGGAGAAGAATCAGTGGAGCAAATCAAGCTTCGTTTTAACCGTTTGGGTGAGAAATCTAGCCACCTTTTTATATTAGCTGAAACTAATGTAGATCAAGTTACAGCTGCTGCAAGAGAAAATACTTTTGAGGTCGTAGTTGTTGACTCAATCCAAACAATGATTACTGAGGAGTTAAACTCAGCTGCGGGCAGTGTCGGTCAGGTTCGTGAAACTGCTTACCGACTGCACCGCTTTGCCAAAGATACTGGCGTGGCAGTTTTTATCATTGGCCAAGTTACAAAAGAAGGTACTGTAGCCGGGCCAAAAGTATTGGAACATTTAGTTGATACAGTTATGCATTTGGAAGGAGAAGCACACCATGCTTTTCGAATACTTTCAGCCGCTAAAAATAGGTTTGGCCCAATCGAAGAAATTGGGGTTTTTGAAATGTCAGAAGCTGGAATGACTGAAGTCAAAAACCCTTCGAAACAGTTTTTGACTGGAAGAATTGTCGCTCCTGGATCAATTGTTGTCCCCATATTGGAAGGTAGTCGTAGTGTTTTGACTGAGATTCAAGCTTTGACTAATCCAACTAGTTTTGGATTGCCAGTCAGGCGAAGTTTGGGTTTTGATCAAAATCGGTTGCAGCTTTTGGTTGCCACTATGATCAAGCGAGCCGGTATACCTTTGCAGAATCAAGACATCTTTATTAATGTCGCCGGCGGATTAAAAATAGCTGAACCGGCTGCAGATTTGGCAGTTTGTTTGGCTATTGCGAGTAGTGTTTTTGATAAGGTAATATCAAAAGACACTATTGCAGTTGGAGAGGTTGGATTGCTTGGTGAGCTTCGAGAAATCCGTTTTTTAGATAAAAGATTGGATGAAGCAAAGAGACTTGGTTTTAAAAACTTCATAACGCCAAAGTCAGCCAAAACTTTGAAAGAAGCGGTTGGCTTGGCGATAAGAAAATAAGCAACTAATTTATTTATCTTGGAATTATCTTTGTAGGTTGCTTGAAAGGAATTATTCTAATGTTTAGTAAAGGCGTATTTCGTCTACTGCTTGGCTTTGTATTTGGTTTTTTTGGCTACATCGCAGTCAATCAATTGATCCCTATTAATTTTGGAGAAAATAAACAGATAGTCTCTGTTGTTGCGGCTTTGGTTTTGGGGGCTGCTGGTTTTTATATTGAGCCAGTTGTCGGTAAATGGATTGGGGATTTTATCGGACTTTTCTCCAGAAAAGTGGCTCAAGAAATGATTTCCCAGCTACGTCTTCCCCGAATACCCTCAATGAGGGGAGAGAAAGTCGAAAAAGAAAAGTGGGTCAATCCGATTCTAGTCGATACTTCCGCCTTGATAGATGGCAGAATTGCTGATGTTATTGAATCTGGATTTGTCTTTGGGACAATTATTATCCCTGATTTTATTTTAGTTGAGCTGCAACATATTGCAGATAATGCTGATAGTCTCAAACGCGGTCGGGGTAGGCGTGGATTAGAGGTATTGGAAAATATTAAGAAATCAGATTTGATTAAGACAACGGTTTACGATACTGGTCAGATTAGCCTCAAAAACATTGACGATCGTCTTCTTCGGCTTGGAAAAAGTCTAAAAGCGAAGATTCTTACCAATGATTTCAATCTAAACAAAATTGCGACGGTTTCCGGTGTCAAAATTCTCAATATTAATGAGCTGGCAAACGCAATGAAGACAACCCTTCTTCCCGGTGAGGAGATTGAGGTTAAGGTAATCCAAGAAGGTAAAGAAAAATCTCAGGGAGTCGGGTACCTACCCGACGGTACGATGATTGTAGTTGAAAATGGCGCTTCGTTTGTTGGTAATAAAATAAGTGCTAAAGTATCGAGAGTCATCCAAACAGTCGCTGGAAGAATGATCTTTGTCCAAGCTAAATAAAAAAGTAAAGCTTTAAGAGCTTAAATATCCCCCGTAACCAAAGCTAAAAGACAGTAGAATCCCCAAGGTCCATAGTTTCTACGAGTTAAGTAGTAAATCATCAAGGTAATATGGATAATTGGAGACTAAAACTTAACTTTCCCCAAATAATTTACAGGAGAAATATCCACTACTTATCCACACAGATAAAAAAAGTTGAAAATGAAGCTAAATAAACTATAGGACTGAGGGTATTTTTGACAACTTACTTCTATAGGATTGACAAAACTTGACAAAAACACTATAATCTGTAAGTATAAATACAGTTCGACTTTAACTTCTTGGAGACTTTTGATCCACGAAAGCTGAACCGACTAGCTCTTTAAAGCCTTTATAAAGGACTTTTGAAATCTAGGGATAGATATTAGATCCTTAGTTTTCAGGAATCATTTTTGATGGTTCACCTAATAAAGAATTTCGTGTACGGGCAGGGGCGAAATTCTTTAACCCCGCCAAAGTACCAAAGACGTTGGTGGGGAGGAATTATCTAAGGTTAGTGTTCTTTGAAAATCTTTCAATCGATAAGTAAGTCTGAAGAGTAAAATAACTATTCAGAAACTGCGGTTTATTTGAAAGGCAGGGTAGAAAGTAGGGTACCAAAAACGAAACACCACTATGGCCGGAAGAGTCTTTGACGCCGATAGCAGTGTCTCGATAAGTACATCTGGACAGCAGGTGTACTCTGTATAAATCTATTTAAAAACTATTAAGTACACTAGTCAAGTCCAAAACCTTGCTGTTACTTAAAGTTACTTTAACAATATAATGAAAGCGAACAGCACTATATGCTGAATTAGCTTTAAATTAGCTAATAGCCGGTCCCCGGCGTCTGGTTTGGGGTAACACTCTTACTGGGCGCTGAGGAGCGGCTATTACTGTTATTGGGTAAAATAAATGCTCGAACAAAGATTTATTACTCGTAACTGCAAACAAAAACATAGTTTTTAACTAGACTTTTTTAAGGACTGCATAGGCACAATATAGATCCTATAGTTTGACTTTTATTTTTAGTTATGTTAGTATGAATCTCGATAATTTGATGCAATAAACTATCAAATTAATTGTGTTTTTTTAGAATTTTGTGACAAGAATATACTTCCACAAATAACTGTATTGACAACAAATTTCTTGTATGTTTAAATTACCTCGATTTTTGTTGTCCCCAACAAGTTTTCCAGGAGTATCAAAGAAATAATAAATATGCCAAAAGCCAAAGAAGTAAAAAGTGAGGAAGAAGTTCTTCCCGAAGAAACAATTGAAAATAATTCTGCGATAGTTGATAGCGCAACAGTAGAACCAGTAACCTTGTCTAAAGAAACTCCAAAAGTCAGTTTTGGCCAAAGTACTACCTCCAAACCCACTTACGGTAAAGGTGTTCTTGAGCTGATGAGTGAAGGTTATGGATTTTTGCGGGCAAATGGTGCTACAGCTGGCAATGGGGATATTTACATTTCTCAGTCTCAGATTCGTCGTTTTGATATCCGGGCTGGTGATGAAGTCGAAGGTGAAGTCCGTCCACCAAAGGAAACAGAACGTTATTTTGGAATGCTCAAAGTTGAAAAAGTTAACAGTGTTGACCCTGAGAAGGCGATGAAGCGCAAGAAATACGAGCACTTAACCCCTATCTACCCAGATAAACAATTGAAACTCGAAACCGGAAAACTACCGCTTTCAACCAGAATGATCGATATTTTGTCCCCAGTTGGTTTTGGACAAAGAGGTATGATCGTTTCTCCACCAAAAGCTGGTAAAACCACAATTCTCAAAGACTTGGCTCACGGTATTGCTGAGAATTACCCTGAAGTTCACCTCATGGCGGTTTTGATTGGCGAGCGACCAGAAGAAGCAACTGATATCTCAAGATCAGTCAAAGGAGAAGTCTTTTCCAGTAATTTTGATGAACCACCTGAAGCTCAAACTCGAGTAGCTGAAATTGCTCTTGAGCGAGCTAAGAGGTTAGTCGAAAATGATAGAGATGTTGTTATCTTACTTGATTCTATGACCAGATTAGGACGAGCTTACAACCTAGCACTACCACCCTCAGGAAGAACACTCTCTGGAGGTTTTGATCCAGTTGCTCTTTACCCACCGAAGAAATTTTTTGGAGCAGCCAGGAATTTTGAAAATGGAGGTTCTCTTACTATATTAGCGACATCCTTAGTTGATACAGGTAGCCGAATGGACGATCTTATTTACGAAGAATTCAAAGGAACTGGTAATATGGAATTGCATTTGGATAGAAGTTTAGCTGAGCGACGGATTTTCCCAGCAATTGATGTTTCACGTAGTGGTACTCGAAATGAAGAAAAATTGCTCGGAGAAGAGCGTTTGCAGCGAGTTTGGCGGTTGCGTCGAATGCTTGAAGCTCTCAATGAATTGGAACGAACAGAATTACTGACCGAAAGATTATCTAAGACTTCTTCAAACGAAGAATTTCTACAATCACTTCACAAAGCAGAATAGAATTTCCATAACTGAACCTAATATAGTGACTTATAGTACAAAGTAATCAAGCGGCTAAAAAGTGGGTTTAGAATCTAAATTTAAACTGATATAGCGAGAAGAAAAAGGTTTGATCAACCAATAATAATATAGTATAGTCTTAGCTAAATTTGTTTGCCTGGCAGGCAAGCTTGGAGGTCTCCAACATCTTTAATTGGAGAAAAAAATATATGCGTGAATCGCTTTCGGACAGCAGCGAGGACCTTTATTCCTATACGAGTACTACCACTACCGATATCTTTGACTTTTCTGAGGCGGAGGATTTTGTTTCTGAAAAAGTTCTCTCAAACGTAAAATCTGGAAGTCTTAACTCTCATTTTAAGGTTATTCTTAATATTTTCAAAAACACTCTTCTTAGTGTATTTGGGTTCGCTTTCGAGCTAACCCATTTTTTTGTTGTCTATTTAGTTTATTTAAAAACCAAAGTGTTACAGCTGATCCACTCATTAGATGTAGCCAAGGACACTTTTGTAGATACGCTTATGTGGCGACGAGGTTTGCTTTTTCGTCCAGCTACTCACGGTGGAGTAATAATTGTGACTGCTCTTGCGATTGTAGCTGGTGGTTTGTTTACTCGAGGGCAGATTATTGCCCAGGATCTAACTAGCCAGGAGTCAGTTTTAAGATCTGAGAATACTACCGAGACGATTGTGCCAACCAATCGACCGCGATCTGAGATACTAGATTACAAAGTTGCTAGTGGTGACACTTTATCAACGCTATCGAACAAATTTACCGTTTCAATCGAGTCCATCAAATGGGCAAACTCAATTTCTGAGGACAACGATACAATCCACCCAGGAACTTCCCTAAAAATCCCTCCCGTGACCGGAGTCGTTTATCAAGTAAAAGCCGGTGATAATCTCGAAAAAGTTGCTAAGACTTATGCGGCTGATAAGCAGACAATTGTCGACTTTCCCTTTAATTACATTGATGACTCTCTAGCTTTAAAACCAGGGCAAACACTTTATGTTCCAAACGGTGTATTACCACGACCAGCTACTCCGAGGATAGTTAGACCAAGGGTATCCATTGATACGGCAATTGCAGCTGGTTCAGGTTTACTTTCTTGGCCAGTACCAGCCAGAATCAGTCAATATTACAGTTGGTTTCATACTGGTATTGATCTTGCCAACCCGTATGGCACACCGATCTACGCTGCTGCAACTGGTAAAGTCATTGACTCTAAAAAACAAAACTACAGCTTTGGGTGGTACTGTATTGTCGATATTGGCAATGGTTATACTGTTGCCTATGCTCATATGTCAGCTCTTGCCTGTAGATTGGGTGAAACAGTTCAGCGTGGTCAGTACATTGGAGCAGTTGGAACTACGGGTAGAGCAACAGGACCTCACCTTCACATGGAGGTTCGTCGCTACGGTCAAGCAGTAAACCCTCTATCACTACTTAAGTAAAAGCCCTCAGCAAATTAAATATCTTTAGAATTCAAAAAGTTGGCCTCATAAGCTATACTGCTACAAATGGTTGATTATGTTCATATTACAGTGAGAGCAGGAAATGGGGGAAACGGGCATGTTTCCTTCAAAATTTCGCGTGGTAAACCTTTTGGCGAGGCTGACGGAGGTAGCGGTGGTAAGGGTGGGGATGCTATTTTTGTTCCCAGTAAAGACCTCAATACCCTCGCGCCTTATCGATTTAAGAAAAATTTCGAAGCCAAACCTGGTGGAAATGGTGGTAGAAACAACCGGACTGGGGAGCACGGAGAGGATTTGTTACTGGAAGTGCCTCTCGGCACTTTGATAAAAGATAAAAAAGGAGAGTTAATTTATGATTTGACAAAATTCGAAGATCGGATTTTGGTAGCTGAAGGTGGTAAAGGAGGTAGAGGAAATTCTCATCTCAAACATGTCATTCTAGAAAGAAAAAAACTTGGAGAACGAGGTTTGATTCGAGTTTATGAACCAGGTGAGAGTGGAGAAGAAATCGAGCTGACACTGGAGTTGAAAATACTCGCAGATGTTGGTTTGGTAGGTTTACCAAATGCCGGAAAATCGACTTTAATCTCAAAGTTAACTAGCGCCAAACCCAAAGTAGCTGATTATCCCTTCACGACCCTTGAACCAGGTCTTGGGGTAATGCACACTAGAGATAAGGAAATTGTCATTGCAGATATTCCTGGACTGATCGAAGGAGCAAGCTCTGGAAAGGGTCTGGGTGATCAGTTTCTACGTCATATAGAAAGGACTAGGTTGTTAGTTCACCTGGTCGCTGTTGACTCTCAAGAGCCCTTCAAGAGCTACGAAATTATTAATAAAGAACTCTCTGATTACAGTGAGAAATTAAAGGAAATTCCACAAATAATCTGCTTAAACAAAACTGATTTGGTTAGTGAAGAAAGAGTTAAGGAAATTGAAGCTAATTTTAAGAAAAAGAAAATAAAGGTCTTCAAGATCTCGGCCCTTGCAGAAGTTGGTTTGGAAGAGCTAAAGAAAAACTTGCTTTCTCATTTTAGTTGAAAGAGAATATGTTTATGAAGACTTATTTGTACCCATCGAAAGTTATATCAGCTGGTATTTTAATAGCTTTATTATGTTATTTACTAGCTAATTGGTTTGTAAATGAAGATCCAGATATTGTAATTAACCAGCTTACAACAACAAATATAATCTTCAATTTGATAATTTTCGGAATAATTCCGTTTGCTTTATTTGGATTTCTATCCAGAAAATCTTCTAGTCTAATGAAAATTGGTGGTTTGGTAATTTTATCAGTGTTAGCAATAGCAGTACAATTTTATTACTTGCTTGCCATGTCTCCTTCGGATATTCAGGATGGGCAGGGTTTTGGTATACCAATCGTCTTCTTTTTAGTTGTTGCAGTCGCTATTTCTTTTGTAGTTAATCTCGCAGGAAATCCCAAAGTTAAAAGCTAGTATATTGGTGGACCCGGGCGGACTCGAACCGCCTGCCTCTGCAATGCGAATGCAGTGTTCAACCAGGTAAACTTCGGGCCCCGGGAATTTGGTGGACCTGAGGGGACTCGAACCCCTAACCTCCTCCATGCCATGGAGGCGCGCTACCCAATTGTGCCACAGGCCCACAGTACGTGCAGAATTGTATCAGACAAAGGTTAATAATACAAACCAAAAGGACTCAGTATAGTAGGCCATCTGTTCCGGAGAGATAAAATTAGTTGATTTCGAAAAATTATTTTTTCGAAGCAGCGCTTGTGGCTTTGTAACGCTTCTTAATTCCTTAGTTGAGT
>JANWIZ010000002.1 GCA_025449635.1 Patescibacteria group bacterium | reverse complement strand
GCGAAAGAGGTTGGTAAAATTTTCTCCGGTTTGATTTCAAGCTCGTCAATGATTTTTTCATAAATTTTAAGTTCCGCTTCTGGTTTGTAAGCTACAAAACAACCAACCTCAGCTTTATCTCCCTTAAGACCGATTGGATTGACAACTCTTTGCTCGTCGATTTTTGCCCCAGTGACTGTTGAAAAAAAGACTTTCAAATTTGCCTTTTCTTGAGCGGTAATTTTATCCAACACATTAGAAATCTCATCTTTTGTGATTGGTTTATCTTTTTTCTCTCTGGAAAATTTAACTAAGGTTGCAGTTGTATCTAGTCGACCACCACTAACACCAATAATAGCAGTGCTGGGGAGTTCATCGATAATAGCTCCAAGTGCATCAGTCGCCTCTAAGGTAGCGTCGAGTATCGTATCAGCTTCGGTGAAGCTTCTTCGACCAACGCCAATAAATTTTGGCCCCTCTGCTTCAACCTCAAAAACTGCCAGATTGACTCTTCCAAGACCAATATCAATCACAATAAAACGTGATTGTTTGCCTTTTTTACCTGGTAGAATTTTTGGAATTAATCTCATTTGAGCAGCTCTTATGAAAAATTATATCAATTTGAGTTTGACTAGTAAAATGATGGTTCATAAACTAGTTATTCTAGAACAGCTTTTATCCTTCGCTGCCCTGCAGAAACTGATTCTTCTTTAATTATTCTAAACTTGCCAACAAGACTAGTATGATCAACATGTGGTCCACCACAATACTCAACAGAATAGTCGCCAATTTCATAAATACTAACTTTATCGCTGTATTTTTGTTTAAACAGCCCAATTGCTCCTTTTCTATCTGCCTCCTCTTGACTCAACATTTCTTTTTTTACTGGTAAATTCAGCTTTATTTTCTCATTAACTACTTCTTCCACTTTTTTTAACTGTTCAACTGTTGGCTTCTCTTTATAAGAAAAATCAAAACGAATCCTCTCTGGTGTGATATTGCTCCCGGTCTGATAAACACTGTCTCCTAAAACATCACGCAAAGCTTGATGCAATAAATGAGTCGCGGTGTGACCACGAACAGTAATTTCTGAATGATCTGCAAGTCCTCCAGAAAATTTCTTCTCCATACCTGCCCTTGATACTTCTTGATGTCGTTTTAATTCCATCTCAAATTGTTTATGATCGACTCTGATTCCTTTTTCAGCAACAAGCTCAAAGGTAAGTTCCGGTGGAAATCCATAACTCTCATAAAGTCGAAACACGTCTTGCCCACTTATATTAGTTCCCAACTTTTCAAATTCTCTAAGACCAGACGTAAGAGCTTTTTGAAACTTTCCTTCCTCTTTGTTAAGTTCAGCAAAAATCTCTTCACTAAAAGTAGTTAGCTCCTTATATTGATCTTTATAAGTTTCGATAAATTCCGCTGCTATTTTTGAAATGAAGTTTCCATTTATTTCCAACAAGCGCCCGTGACGAATTGCTCGACGAATCAGCCGCCGCAACACATAACCGCGTTCAGAATTAGATGGTATCACTTGATCCGCTAGTAAAAAGGTAGCTGCTCGGAGATGATCGGCAACAATTCTGGCTGAAGTCTCTTTATAGTTTGGTGATAATGTTTTGATGAGTGAGAGCGCGCGTGAAAACAACTCCGTTTCGTAAATATTATCTCTCCCTTGTAAAACTCCTAAAACTCTCTCTACACCCATGCCAGTATCGACATTTTTCTGATTTAGTTTTTCAAATTTACCGTCCTTTGTTCGGTTGTATTCCATAAAGACATCGTTCCAGATTTCTGTGTATTTACCGCAATTTTCCCCAGGTCGACAAACTTTTCCATGTTCTGAAGCACCAGTATCATAAAACATTTCAGTATCCGGCCCACAGGGTCCGGTATCCCCAACAGGACCCCACCAATTGTCCTCACTTCCTAATCGGTATATTCTCTCCTCAGGAATCCCTAACTTTTTCCAAATAGCGACCGATTCTTCATCAGCACTGACACCCGGGACTTCACTATCCCCACCAAAAACTGTTACTGAGATCCGATTCTGATCCAAACCTAACTCTTTTGTCAAAAACTCAAATGACCACGAGATAGCCTCCTCCTTCCAATAATCTCCAAGAGACCAATTTCCCAACATTTCAAAAAAAGTATTGTGCCAATTGTCACCTACATCTTCAATATCATCCGTTCGCAAGCATTTTTGAACATTTACTAATCTTTTTCCTTCCGGATGGTTTTCACCAAGTAAAAACGGTACAAGTGGGTGCATACCAGCAGTTGTGAACAAAACTGTTGGATCATGTTCTGGTACCAAACTAGCCGAGGGGATTATTTTGTGCCCTTTTTTTTCAAAAAACTCTAGGTATTTATTACGAAGATCTGCTGCTGTCATGGTTGTTTGAATTATATTCGCCCGCGATATAACTTCGAGAATTATACCGCTCTTACATACAAGAATCGACCGAAATAATCGCGAGATGATTATAAGGTAGTAAAAGAATTTATGCTATTATTTTATTTATGGACATAACAATCAGACAAAGACCGACAAATATGGGTTGGCATTTTTTGGTAACAGTTTCTGACGAAAAAGGTCAATCAGAACACAATGTTCATGTCGACAAGGATTTTTTAATGCGAATTAGTCAGAGCAAAGACCCAGAAAAGGTCGTCAAAAAATCTTTTGAGTTTTTGTTGGAGAGAGAACCAAGGGAAGCAATTTTACAGGAATTTGATATAACTACGATCTCCCATTATTACCCGGAGTTTATCACTGAGCTTGAAAAAAAGCTTGTTTATTAGGCTTCATCTTCGTCAGTTAAAGTTTCTATTTTTTGACCAGCTGAATTAATAAATTCTTCTCCTTTTGAGAGCAGTTCGTTTTTAACTTTTCTTCCTTCTTTTGTGCCCAAAAACCAAACCAAACCCAAACCCAGGACAACTCCATAAAACAAGCCTTTGTAAAAATTATTTTCGCTGTGATTTGTATCAGACATATAAACTAATCAGTATCATCATAATTTTTCCCTGAATCATTTTTTGGCCTGACAGTTTGTTTGAGATCGCGGAAAAAATCGATTCCTTCTTTTATGACGGTGAATATATTGGTTATATTGGCAGTTGGGTTGATTATTTTTTCCTCGACAAAGGTGGAAACGTTGTCAATTCTATCCAGCATTTTATTTACTTTTTTCAAACTATGTCTAGCTTCGTGGAGAAGTAAAATTAGATAAGCACCAACGGCAATCAGTATCAGAGCTACGAGAATTATTATGATTGTTAAAAAAGTGGCAGTATCCATTTTGGCTGCCAACAAAATAACACAAGGTTACTAGGTATTCAAGTCACTAACTATTATTTTGTGTAGGTTTTCTCCACTTCCTCCGAAACTCCTCCTAAAGTTTCCTCAATATTTTTGTATATAACCTTTGTCGATCCAGCGTTTTTTGTATTAATTCTAATTCTTTCATTACCGCTAAAGATTTTTTCTGTGCCCGCTACCAAAACACCTTCAAAGTCCTGCTTACCATCAATCTCAACTGTCAAAACAGCGGAGTCTGGACCAATTTTTACAGTAAGACTAAAAGAATTTTGTGCCGGAGGTAAGGTTGTACTAACGTCAGAGGTATCAACAACTACAAGTCTCTTTTGTGTCGAAATTTTCCCAAACCGGTTCTCAGCTGTTACTGTAATTGTGTTTAAACCGCGATTCAACTTTACTGGTAATGAAAACGTTCCACCAGGAGAAACGGTAACTTTTTCACCATTCACTTTTAGTATTGCGTCTTCCCAAGTTTTACCTACAAGATTAACTTCGAGTTTATTAATCTTAATATTGTTTTGTGGCTCCTGAATTTCAAGTAATGGCGATCCAGTAAAGCTCTGATACTGAACAAATAAATACCCGACCACCACCAAAACCACAACCCCAACTACGCTAAACGTCACGGTTTGTGGTGTAAATCTAAACCAACTACTATCATTTTTTTGTTTTCGGGAAAAACCTTTTTTTTGATCTCTTCGTTCGTCGTACTCTCGACGGTAAAATGCAAGTAATTCCTTTTCGTCCAAGTCTAAAAACTTTCCGTAATTCTTGATCAACCCTTTTACGAAAGTTGCGGAGGGAAGACTTGACCAATCACTTTTTTCAAGATAAGCAAGTACTTTCTTACGAATTTTTGTCGCTTTTTCAACCTCGTCTAAGGTTAGATTCTTTTTATTACGATTTTCTTGTAAAATTTCACCAACAGTTTTCAATTTGAGTTACTTTCTTTTTGAATTAATTATTAGTAGGCTGTATTCTAGCAGGAAAAGATATTTTGAAAAGCCTAAAAGAATTTAACTATTAGAATCCTCTTCACCCCCACCCAGAACTCGACTAGGGTCTTTGACTAATACATCTCTAGGTTTGGATCCGTCAGCAACTCCAACAACCCCTGACTCTTCCAATTCATCTAACAGTCTAGCTGCTCGAGCATAACCGATTGAAAGTTTTCTCTGCAACAAAGATGCACTAGCTCGATCAAATTGGCAAACTATTTGTACCGCTTGTTCAAACAAATCGTCTCGATTACCTCCCCCATTACCGACTTTACCTGACAGTTTGTTAATCGGCATTTGAGTAACTTCTTCAGTATACTGTGGTTCAACTCCACTTTTCTTCAAAAATTCTTTAAGTTTATTTATCTCTGGTTCGGATACAAATACACCTTGAATACGAGCTGCTTTAGACGCATCCGGTGGAACATAAAGCATATCCCCTCGACCAAGAAGTTTTTCTGATCCTGGCTGGTCAATAATTACCCGACTGTCGATTTGACTAGCCACATTGAAGGCAATTCTAGTTGGAATATTGGCTTTGATCAATCCAGTTATCACATCGACACTTGGCCTTTGTGTCGCTAGTATCATGTGTATTCCTGTTGCCCGTGACATTTGTGCTAGTTTGGTAATTGCGTCTTCCACTTCAACTGGAGCAAAGGCCATTAAAGCTGCTAACTCATCAATGATAATTACTATATATGGTAGTACTTGAAAACCGCTCATCTCGTTATACTGATCGATATTTCTAGCACCAATTTCTGCAAAGGCCTTGTATCGTCTATCCATTTCCGCTGTTGCCCACTTCAATGCGGATAATACTTTTTCCGGTTCGACTATGACTGGTGTTAACAGATGTGGAATCCCATTCCAGCCGGTCAGCTCAACTCGCTTTGGATCAACCAAAATCATTTTTACTTCCGAAGGATTTGCCCGAAAAAGAAGATTACAAATAAAAGCGTTTATCGCTACACTTTTTCCTGAACCCGTAGAACCAGCAATCAAAACATGCGGCATCTTTGCCAAATCAGTAACTACCGGGGCACCAGATACATCCAATCCAAGTGCAATCGACAGCTTAGATTTTGATTTATGCATGCTACTTGAAGCTAAAACTGTTTTAAGTGGCACTAATTCGGGGGTGATATTCGGTACTTCAATACCAACCAAGGCTTTACCAGGTATTGGTGCTTCGATTCTAACTGTCCCAGTGGGAGCAGCCAAATTTAAGGCAATATCATTAGCTAGAGAGGTTATTTTTGTTAATTTGGTGCCATGAGCAATCTCAATCGCATACTGAGTGATCGCCGGTCCCATATTGACCTCAACTACTCGAGCTTGAATACCAAAACTCTCTAAAGTCCTTTCTATAATAGAAGCGTTTTGCTTAGGATCGCCTCTTTCTGCTCTCGCCCCCAGAGAATCTGTCAACAAATCTAAAGGCGGGTATTCCCAAACTTGAGACTGTCCTGGAAGATTGCTAACTACAGCGGTGCTTAAAGCTGGAACCTCCTCAATTTTTTGTTTAGGCTCATTTACTTGCATACCTTTAGTAGCAAATGGTAATTTCTTATCGTCTTCTTTCTCTTCCTTTTTGCCATTACCAGCCAAGGTTTTGGCCATATTGTAGGATAAACTGGCTGATTTACCTAAAGCTCCAAAAGCTGTTTCCAACGAAGTATTCAAAGTTACAACTAACGATATTATTGAGATAATAAACAAAAGAAAGGCTGCCCCAATAGGAGTTACATAAGACCCAAGGACTTGAGCAATAGTTGAGCCAATTAACCCTGATTGATTCGGTATAAATGTTGCAGTGAAGGACGTGATGCAAACCAGAAAAATCGAAAATCCAAAAGCCGTATTAGCACTGGTAAACGGTAGATTTATTCTTAAAAGAACAAAACTGATTAAAACTATAGCTAAAGGGAGGAAAAGTGTACTCCAACCAAAAAATTCAAACTCTTTTTCGCGAAGTAGCGCAGCAAAACCAGTCCCAGAACCAAACATCGCCAAAATCGAAAGTCCAGCAAACCCAATAAGAATCAAACCCGCGATAGTTTGTAGGGTTTTTTTCTTAAGTTTGACTTTAAGCTTTATAGGATTTCTATAACCTCGACTTCGTCGCATTAATTAAATTGTAACCTGATTCTGCTCGGGGATTCAATGATAAAAGGACTCGGGCAGAAAGTTTTAAAAGTCTAGCAAAAATTTTTCCAAAAGTCAAACTATAGGACTCAGTCTATTCAAATCCCGCACTCTACGAGGTAACTCTTAGATTCGGTTATTTAATGACTTAAACGTCGACGATAACTGGTACTACCATTGGTCTTCTTTGAGTTTTTCGGTAAAGAAATCTCTCGAGATCTGAAACTATTTTCTCTCGTACTGTTAACCAATTCTTAATTTTTTCACCATTTCCAAGACTGGTTTTGACTGTGTCCGTTGCTTCTTTTATTAGTTGCTCTGATTGCTTCATGTAGACAAATCCTCTAGAAACGATATCTGGCTCTCCTATCAAATTGGAACGGTGCTTATCCACTGTTACAATTACAACTACTATCCCCTCTTCCGCCAAAACTTTTCGATCGCGCAAAACTACCTCACCAACATCCCCAACACCAATTCCATCGACAAAAATATTTTCGGTATGAATCTCACCTTTGATTCGCGCACCGCTTTGATCAAACTCAACAATGGCCGCCTCATCGACGATCAAAACGTTTTGTTTTTTTACTCCAGTACTTTCCGCTAGGACCGCGTACTGCCTCATCATCCTATGCATAGCCGAGATCGGAACGACATACTTTGGTTTTGTCAGAGATAACATTAGAATCAGCTCATCTTGGGCTGCGTGACCGGAAACGTGAAAATCACTGGTAATATCTGAGTATTTCACATTGGCTCCAAGTCTAGATAAATTATCAATCATGTCATATACAGCGTCTTGATTTCCCGGAATTGGATCCGCCGAAAAAATAACTTCATCTCCTGGTTTAATGTAAACAAAGTTGTGATCTCCGTTGGCAATTCGGTTTAACGCGCTGCCTGGCTGTCCTTGACTACCTGCTACCAGTAAAGTTACATTCTTATCGTTGACTTTATCAAGGTTTTCTTGCTTGACAAGTAAGTCTCTGGGGATTGAAATGTAGCCCAAAGCTTGAGCTGTCTGAACATTATTATCCATAGAACGACCAATCACGCAAACCTTTCTGTTAAATTTCATTGATGCATTAATGGCTTGTTGAACTCGAGAAATGTTTGATGCAAATGTGGTAATCATTACTCGGCCTGAAGCATGCTCCATTACCTCTTCAAATTTTTCTTGAATTGCCGCTTCCGACAAAGTATTCCCTGGTTTCTCACTTCGTAAACAATCACTCATTAAAGCAAGAACACCTTTTCGCCCGTACTCAGTAAGAAGATCTACATCTGTAACTTTTCCATCAAGTGGGGTCCAGTCAAATTTATAGTCTCCGGTATGAATTGTCGTGCCTAGAGGGGTAGAAATTGCATAACCAACACTGTCGGGAATCGAATGGCTGACTTGAAACGCTTCGACTCGAAACTGACCGAGTTGAAATTGCTCACTTGGTTTAATTTCAACTATTTTAGTCGAGTTAAGTTTGTTAGCCTCCTTCAGTTTATTCTTAATCAAACCAACCGTCAGTTTGGTAGCAAAAATTGGGGTTTGAAGTTTATCGATTAGATAAGGTATCGCTCCAATATGGTCCTCGTGACCGTGGGTTATCAAAAGACCACGGATTTTACTCTGCTTATCTCGCAGGTAAGAAATATCAGGTATTACCATATCAACTCCATAAAGCTGCTCACTTGGAAAACCCATACCACAATCGACCAAAACTATATCGTTTTCATATTCATAAACAAACATATTCTTGGTAACTTGACCATTACCACCTAATGGGATAAATCGGAGGGTTTTATTACTTAGTGGGTTGCCCTTTGGTTTAAATTTATTATTTATCTGTGTATTTTTACTTTTCTTAAAATTATCGTTGTTTGACATACTAGATTTAAAATAGTTTTATTTGGTCTCCTTCATCTTCAGAGGTTTGCCCGTCCAAATTTATCTTATCAGGTTGAATTAGTAATTCCCGGTTTTTTTCAAAGTCTTCTAAGAACTGGTTCATAATGCTGCTATCACGTAAGGCGGCTGCAGGATGAAACATCGGGATTACAATAAACCCCTTTACCCTTTTAGCTTGACCGTGTACTTGAGATATCTTTACACCTGGCAAAAATCTCGCCATTGAAAACCTTCCCAAAGTCACAATCACTACTGGACGAATTAAGGATAGTTGTTGTTCCAACCAACCGCTGCAAGCTGCAATCTCAACTGGAAGAGGATCACGGTTTGCTGGTGGACGATGTTTTACAACATTTCCTATAAAAACTTCTTCCCTTCCCAACCCAATTTTGCTTAAAGACCGTTCCAATAACTGCCCGGCTGGTCCTACAAAAGGACGCCCTGATTTATCTTCATAAAAACCAGGTCCTTCTCCGATAAAAAAGATTTTTGCGTTTGGATCTCCTTCACCTGGAACTGCCTGAGTGCTTCCCTGATACAGGGAGCAAGCTTTACAAGCTCGAACTTTCTCAGCTAAATTTTCCAACAGGGCTGTCTTATCCATCCCTTTTGAAAAGAGGATTAGTCAAATTTTCGGAAAAGATTTACTCGACCCTTTTCATCAATTTCCTTGACTGTTACAGGAAACTGTTGACCAATTTTTACCTCTTTATTAATGTCCTCAACTCGATGAGGAGCAATGTTGGATATATGTACCAAACCTTCAATTCCGGGTACGATTTCAACAAAAGCTCCGAACGGCATGATTTTTTTAACGGTTCCTACATACTCTTCACCAGGTTTTACTTCTTTGGTCAAACCTTCAATTATCTCCATCGCTTTTTTTGCTCCTTCAGGGTCAGCGGCTGAAATCATAACTGTTCCGTCATCTTCAATATCAATTTCCACTCCTGTTTCTTCAATAATTTTATTGATTGTCTTCCCACCTGTTCCAATAACCATTCCAATTTTTTTAGCTGGAATATGCATAACACTGACTCTTGGAGCGTATTGAGACATATCTTCTCTTACTTTTGGAATAACTTTAAGCATCTCACTCATGATGTGCTCTCGCCCAATTTTAGCGTCTTTGAAAGTTTGTTCGATTATTTCCTTCTTCAAACCATCGATTTTTATATCTAGCTGAATCGCAGTAATTCCTTTTTCAGTTCCAGCAATCTTAAAATCCATATCACCATAAAAATCTTCTAAAGCCTGTATGTCCGTCAGAACTTTAAACTTATCTCCATCAGTAACTAATCCCATGGCAATACCAGAAACTGGCGACGATATTGGTACACCAGCATCCATTAAGGCCAATGTAGCCCCACAGGTCGAAGCCATGGAAGTCGATCCTGACGAACTCAAACATTCGGAAACAACTCTGACTGTATAAGGAAACTTGTCCGTTGGCGGCATAACATTAACCAGGGCTTTTTCAGCTAGTGCTCCATGACCAATTTCCCGTCTACCTGGAGTCCCCATTCG
>JANWIZ010000001.1 GCA_025449635.1 Patescibacteria group bacterium | reverse complement strand
TAGAAAGCTGATGGTATATTCCAAAGCTCGGTTATGTTCGTGAAGCTGGGACTGCAGCTGACTAGCGTTATATCGATGAGGATATGTTCTGAAGCCAGCATAGCAGAAAACCCCTTGTTAGCGGTAGTTTTTAATCGTTTCAATGAAACTGGCTATTGTAGTGATTTTTGTCTTACCGAATTTCTTTATGACTAGTAGATCTTTGTCACCAGTGAGCAAATAGTCCGCTTTGCCATCTTTGGCTAAGGCTAGTAGAAAATTATCTTTAGTATCTCTGCAAGCATTTACAATGCTTTTGACTGTTACTAGGTCAATAAATGGCTCAAATGCCGAGAGCATTTCTTCAAGTGTAGTTGTCCCAAAATGTTTTTTGAGTCTTGGTTTTGTCATTGTCTCCTGAATTTCCGCAATTAATTCTGTACTGAAAAGAATCCTAGCGTCGCCGGCAAGCAGTAATGGGTCAAGTAGATTTAATTTCTTTGAAATAACAAAACTCACCCAAAGATTCGTATCAATGATGAGCTTAAGCGGTTTATTCTTTGGCATAACGCTTTGCTCTTACTTCATCAACGAGTTTGGTGATTTCGTCTAAGCTTGGCGCAGTAGAAGAATTGCGTCTCGTTTTTTTGAGATATGCTTTTAGCGCCGAAACAGGTTCATCGCTTATCTTAATAAGTTTCAGATCCTGCATACCCTTTATAATTTGTAATGCTTTCGGATTTAGTATTTCAATTTTTAATGCTTCCATAACTCAAATTTAATGAAACTCTGGCTTTTCTCCTATTGAAAGAGCCATCCTAAAAATAACCGCTAACGTCCAGGGCTTTCTGCTGTGCTGATATTCTGTGTTACTTCAGCCCGGTAATGTCGCTGATCAAAGATAGAAAGCTGATGGTATATTCCAAAGCTCGGGTATATTCGTAAAGTTGGGACTGTAGCTGAATAGCGATATATCGATGAGAATATATTCTTAAGCCAGCATAGCAGAAAACCCCTTGTTAGCGGTTCGGGCTTTGTTGGTGGCAACATGTAGTCGTCGGTCGTGTCCTTGTCTTAATGTTGGGATAACAAAAATCGTACTTGCCCAATATCTCTATTTCTTTTCAAATAATTCTTTTACCATTGTTAATGCCGCTTTCCATCCTTCTTCGGAGTTCGATTTTTCTTGCGCTGTTATTGGGTTAATAAAATCTTCTTGAATGGTCACAGCAGTTTGTCCATCTTGCTCAAACAGCTCATAGGTAATTATCGCCATTACCTCATTTTTGTCTGGATAAAACAAGTTATGTTGCAAAAGTCTTTCTTTCTCTATTTTTAAAATTGTCCCCTTTGTAAGCATTTGTCCATTAAGGCCCATCCAACCAAGTTGAGATCCGACTGTCCATTCGGAGATATATTCACCACCCATTTGTCTGGTAAATTGAGGATCATTAAACATGCTCCACACTTTAGTTGCAGTTGCATTAATCCTAATTGTCTGGTTTATTTTTATTCGATTGTCCGTAAGCTAAAAATTTTTTTTGTCACGTTTACAATTAGGTGTTGTTATGGCCTGACCGCTAACGTCCAGGGCTTTCTGCTGTGCTGGTATTCTGTGTCACTTCAGCCCGGTACTGTCGCTGAGTAAAGATAGAAAGCTGAGGGTATATTCCAAAGCTCGGTTATGTTCGTGAAGCTGGGACTGTAGCTGATTAGCGATATGTCGATCAGGATATATTCTGCAGCCAGCATAGCAGAAAACCCCTTGTTGGCAGCAGCACTATTTTATTTTCAACGATGCTACAATATCGTCAGCAGTGCTTTCCCATTTCTTTTGAAGTTTTTCAATGCAATTGAAAGTAAAGAATAATATCTTTCCGTCAACGACCGTAAAAAAGTAATAATTAAATACTTTTTGGTCAACCGCTTGGGTCACAAATTTAAAATAACCAACTTTTCTCCCATTAGTTGTTTTTACTCCGTCACTAAGTAGATTTAAGTCTGGTCTTTTGGATTTCAGTTGTTGAATTTGAAAATCTTTAATAGCTGAAATTTGATTTTCAGTTGCAGGTTGCTGTGTGAGATCGGCAATAAGATTGACCTCGCCGTTTTCGTCACTCAAAACCATAACTGGCCTTGTGCGCTTTTGATATTTTGTAGTCCACATTTCGTCTGACATTGACGATAACTCTCTTGGGGCAAGTATTTTTACTTTATCATTTAATAATGAGACTGTATCTAGGTTAGATTGTCCGAAGGAAAAGAACGGAATGATTAGAAAAGCTAGCAATTTCAGTCGATTGAGTTTCATTTTTTTTATTTTCTGTGTTGCTGCCAACGTCCAGGGCTTTGCGCTGGGCCAGAGTGAAATTACAAATTATAGGACACTAGGCAGTGTGGCCGCAAATAACTTTTAAAAGCCACACTGCCGGCGCGGCCTAGCGCAAAACCCCTCCTATGTTTACAATTCAATAAATTTAGTTACAAGAAGAATTACAGATTTAGAAAGAACAAAGGGCGGAGTAAGGTCGTAAAACCGCATGGGTTATAAGCCTATCTAACATGATGATCACCGCCCCTTTTCTTAACCGATGCTGAACAGTTCAACAAGCTTCTGTAAAACTTGCATTAGGATAGATAGCACAGTGTAAGAGTGTTCTTTCCGTTGTTTTTTTCTTGTATTAAAAATACAACATTCACTTCAAATCAGAATTGGTTATGGAATCAAAAAAATTATGCTGTGGTATCGATGTATCTCATACCACACTCGATGTTTGTTATCAAAACAACCTGGGAGATTTATTTCATCTGCAGGTTGGTAATAACAACAAAGGATTTGAAAAGATTTTAGAACATACCGGTGTCGATTATCATTTTGTGATGGAAGCTACCGGTGTGTATTACATCCGCCTGGCTTTTTACCTTCACCGGCAGGGTTGTAAATTAAGTGTGGTCAATGCACTTAGCATCAAGCGGTATATCCAGATGCACCTGGAACGTAATAAGAGCGATAAAAAGGATGCGGGATGGATCTGCCGTTATGCGATAGAGCAATGTCCGCCATATTGGGAAATGCCTGACAGTGCTTACTTTGAGAGCAAGCAGCTATACAACACGATCCGTGAATATGCTGAGCAGATCAAGCGGTTCAATAACCAGTTGCATAGTTTACGGTTGTTACCAGTGCCTAGTAAAGACACCATCAAGTCATTAGAAAAGATGAAACTACAGTTGGAGAAAGAGATGAAAAATTTAGAGGATAAACTACAGGTAACCTTACAACAATGGCAACCGGCACAGCTCAAAAGTGTAAGCAGCATCAAAGGCATTGGCAAACGGGCCACGGCGATGTTGATTGTGTATACACAAGGGTTTAAAAACACACATAGCCACCGACAGCTGATAAGTTTTGCTGGTTTAAGCCCCACTGAGTACAGCAGTGGCAGCAGCATACAGGGCAAACCGGGGATATGCAAAAAGGGAGGTGAAAATCTTCGGGATGTGCTCTATATGTGTTCCATGAATGCCATCAAAACCAACACGGCCTGCAAGATACTTTACGAACGATTAAGGAATAATGGAAAGACCGGCAAACAGGCCTTGATTGCCGTCTGTAATAAACTGTTGAAACAAGTATTTGCGGTGGTAAAAAACAACACACTGTATCAGCCCAACTATTGTTCAGCAAGACCGTAAAAAAAATAAAAATTCGTTTGGATTTTTACACAGTTCATGTTAGCAGCCGTTTTTGATTTCGGCTTCGCCTTCTAAGTACAAAACCCCCTAAAAGTTTGGAACTCTCAAGGGGTTGAAAAACACATTTGCACAACGCCTAACTGCGATTCTTAAAAAATGCACAATAACTTACACAGTTATTTGGGTTGAAAGCAGGATAGGCTCCTTTACTGTATGTCGATCTTTCGCTTCCTGTATTTTTGGGTCAGTCATAATAGCTCCGAGCTTTTCCATGTCTGTTACTTCCAACACTAAAACCACAGATTTAGGATCATCTTGATCCTGAAACGTTTTAAAGCTTGATATGGCAGGGGCAAAAATCTTCACTCTGTCTTCATGACCTTTAAGCCATGTTTCAAAATCACCTACTTTGTGTCGAACTACTACTGTTGGCATGATTAGTTTTTTTTAATAATTAAAAAAGAAGAATGACTAAAACTAATTCTAATTTGCTTAAGTTAAGAGAAATTAGTTTCGCAGAGTAGCGATATTCGGCAAATGGCTGCTAACGTCCAGGGCTTTCTGCTGTGCTGATATTCCGTGTCACTTCAGCCCGGTACTGTCGCTGGGTAAAGATAGAAAGCTGATAGTATATTCCAAAGCTCGGTTATGTTCGTGCAGCTGGGACTGCTGCTGATAAGCGTTATGTCGATCAGGATATATTCTGAAGCCAGCATAGCAGAAAACCCCTTGTTGGGCGTAGTTGCTCATTCAGTCAATCGAGTATCAATGTCCATTTTTTCATGCAGTATTCTGATTATCTCAATGGCATCGTTAACTATTCGATAAAAAATTAAATGAGATTTGACTTTTGACGCACGATATCCTTTGCGAATGTGATCCATAGATTTTCCGGTCGTGGGTTGTTCGCAGATATGATTAATTTCATCAAATATCAGCGAATAATATCTATCCGCTTGAGCAAGTGACCATGTCTCGACAGTATAGATCCAAATTTCTTCCAAATCAGCGATTGCCTTATTACTAATGAGATACGGCAGACTCTTCATTTGAATTTATTGTGCAATCTTTTCAGGTGAACTTTTGGATCAAAATTCTTTTCAAAGCCGGACTTTTCTCCAACAGAGAGAGCCTTATTAAGTAGTTTCTTTTTTGATTCCTCAGCTTCCAGAAGTCGCAAAGCAGTTCTGATAACTTCGCTTGCGGAACTATATCTTCCGGAAGATACTTCGTTAGAAATAAACTCCTCGAAGTATTCACCTAATAGTATTGAGGTATTTCGAGCCATAATCTTTTTGAAGTAAAAGTACCAAGAATTGGTATTTTTTCCAAATCATAGTTTCGAAGACTGGATTTTCAATCGCAATTACGCCCAACGTCCAGGGCTTTCTGCTGTGCTGATATTCTGTGTCACTTCAGCCCGGTACTGTCGTTGGGTAAAGATAGAAAGCTGATGGTATATTCCAAAGCTCGGTTATGTTCGTGAAGTTGGGACTGTAGCTGATTAGCGATATGTCGATCGGGATATGTTCTGCAGCCAGCATAGCAGAAAACCCCTTGTTAGCAGCCGTGCCATTCAGTCGATCAGATACCTGTTGCCGAAGAAAAACAATGCTCAAACTAAAACGATTATTGTCACCAGTGCTAAAATGTTCTGAAAAAATGTTCATTTGACCCTCGGTCTGTAAATATCGGCTACAAGTAGCTTTATCGTAGTAGTGCCAATGTTTTTACCAGCATCAGAAAGTTGGCCGCTAATGAATCCCATCCCTGTCGTTAGCTCCATTTCCTGTGGAGGTGCACCATTAAACGAAATCAAGGCTTTGCCACCTTGGAGAACATAAACTATATGATCAGGGTGGGTATGCAGTGCCGCTGAGTCGCCGGGCTTCATTGTAAATTCATACATTTTAATATTTAATGTATCACCGAGCTTTCTAGAAAATTGCGCTCCGACAGCTAAAGGATCCATCGCCGGATCATAGACAGGCATGGAAGATGTTTCAGTGCTTGTTTCAACTGATGATGTATCCTTTTCGTTTTTTTCGGAAGTGGCTGCAGGTTCGTTACAACCAATCATAAACAGAACTGAAATCGATACGAAAGTGAAGATGTTGGTTTTAAATTGCCGCATAATTTAATTTTTAAAGATGAACAAATTTTTTTCAGGGAATGTTTAAATGGGGAACCGGCATGGCTGCTAACGTCCAGGGCTTTCTGCTGTGCTGGTATTCCGTGTTACGTCAGCCCGGTACTGTTGCTGATCAAAGATAGAAAGCTGATGGTATATTCCAAAGTTCATCCGTGAGACGTCAGTTGGGACTGCAGCTGATTAGCGATATGTCGATCAGGATATATTCTGAAGCCAGCATAGCAGAAAACCCCTTGTTAGCAGCCGGCCTTTTTATACAGTTTTAATTTTTTTCAAATGTTAAATAGTCGGTACCGCCATTTCCTCCGCTTATATCTTGCAATCTAATTTTCGAATCTGTTCTTTCAATTACGTGCCAATCATCGCTGATTTCAACAAAACTTGTAGGAGTAGAAAAACCTAAAACTATCTTGGTTTTGGAATCGTCTAACAAAGTTGTCCAGGTGCCGGTAATCGATGAGCCAGTTTTCGTTGCCGTTAGAATATTTCCAATTCCAAATGTAAAATTATAACCACTATAGTTTGCTGTTTCTTCATGATCTTTATCCCAATAGTATGTAATTTTCCAAGTTCCTGAAACAATAGTATTTGCTACTGATGTTGTCGAAATTGGAGTAGTACCATTGTCGTCTTTTTTACAAGAAATAAATAAGAAAAGTGTTATTGCAGATAGAATAAAAATTGCTTTTTTCATTTTGGCATAGTTTACTGCAAATTCACAAAAATGCTTTGATGAAAACCTGACAACAATCATGAGTGGGATTGATTGTTGTTACAATGGCTGGCTGCTAACGTCCAGGGCTTTCTGCTGTGCTGATATTCCGTGTCACTTCAGCCCGGTACTGTCGCTGGGTAAAGATAGAAAGCTGATGGTATATTCCAAAGCTCGGTTATGTTCGTGAAGCTGGGACTATAGCTGATTAGCGATATGTCGATCAGGATATATTCTGCAGCCAGCATAGCAGAAAACCCCTTGTTAGCGGCAAGTTGCATTATTTTGATTTCTGGATCTCAATAATTTTTGAGTAAACTTCCTTAACATTTTGTATCATGTCGAGTGAAGGCGTGAATTTCATTCCAGGCCACCAATTCATTCCGTTGCCCCACATCATAAATGGGTTCTTAGGGCCGATATTTATTGTCCCACTTCCGTCGCTTTTTTCATTGTATTCAATATCCGACAATGTCCTTATGTTGAGTGATTTTATTGTTTTTTTGAAACGGCCTGACTTGATAATAATTCTATCTTCTGTCAACCCATAATAGGTGCTGTCACGTTGTTTTGCATCAATGATAAATCGCCCAAAGACGAAAATAAGTCCAATTACTACGAATGGTATACCAAACATCGCAAAAAATATAGAACCTTTTGACGCCATAATTACCCAAAAAAACGCAAATCCACACCATAAGAGGCTAAACGGTATTAGAAAGATGTCAGCAGATCTGAATACAATTCCTTTTTTGGGTTGTCCCACCCAAATTAATTTCTCATTTCTTTCCAAATGTTGTTGTAATTCAGTGGTTATATTAAAGTCCATAATCTATTTGTATCCGATCACTTACTGTTTTTTACATGAATGTTTGTTGCAATTGCCGCTAACGTC